>JAJPOQ010000064.1 GCA_021232515.1 Lentisphaeraceae bacterium | reverse complement strand
TTCTGATAGACTACACCAAAGAGACGTTGTAATTTCGTGTTGCATTTAGGTCCTCATATTTTTATTGTCCAAGATAAAATATGGCCTAAATGCACTTCTTCATTATTATCCGTTTATCACAGAACTTGAGACATTACCAATTTTTTAGACATTTTTATAAAATACTTCACTTCTTCTTAGCAACCTTCAAAAGCTTTTTAGGAAGTTTTTCATAGAGCTTTTCATCAACAATTAACTCTTCCAAATTACTGACTCTTGTAAGACTTTTAGTGCTCTCAATTTTTGTATTTACTATAGAAAGAGATTTCAAACTATATGGTTTCAAAGAAGTTAAGTCTTTTATGTTAGAATGGTCTGCAATAAACTTCTCAAGCTTGAGGTTTTTCAAGAATCTAAAAGACTTTAAGTTTGTGTTACTTACATCAAGCACTCTAGGATCCATATTATAAAGCCCATCTAGTGAACTTATGCCTGTATTCGCAACATTAAGTTCTCTTATGTTAAATGAGTTTAGCACCATAATTTTACTTAAGTTTTTATTACCTGAGATATCTAAGGAAAAGCCTTTATCCAATGTTTTGTAAACAACTTTTAAGTTTTCATCTAATTCATTTACATGCTTCAATAAGGCATTAAAAAACAAAGATTTTGATTTATCTGTATGATACTGCGCCAATAGGGAGCGAATGAAGATATTTCCCGCTTTGGTGTAACCAACTCTTCTCAACTTCAAAAAGATCATTATATCTTGGCTTAAAGCAACGCTCTTATCATTTTTCTTAGTTATATAAAATGGGAATATTTTAGAGCGAATCGATTGCACTTTTTTATCAATTGCTAATTCTGAAAGTTCCATAAACTTTTCTATCTTTGCTTCAAAAAGGTAATGCATCGAAAGTGCATCAAGTGCTTGACGGTTTTCCGGGTAAGACGCCAGTATCTTGTCAGCTATATCTCGAATCAATGCAGAGTTCTTAACGGTAAGAGCTGCAGAAAGTTGCTGTAACTGTTTATCTAACAACAACTGTTCTTTGTTATTTCTCTCATCTTGTAAGTTTTTAAGAGCTTTCTGAGCAACTGTTTCTTTATCTGCCAACTTCGTTAGTAGATTTCCCTGAATGACTATGAACCCTCCCATCAAGCTCACAAAAACCATACCAAAGATAATAAGCGACAATACAAAGATTTTGTTCCGCTTATAAATAAGCACTAGCTGCTTAAAAAGGCCAGCATCCTCTGCATCAGTCGCAAAGCCACTTTGCCAAGAATCGACTTCTGCGACCATTTCATTTACGTTTTGATAACGCTTTTCTGGCTGACGGTTCATCGCTTTTAAACAGACTGCTTCTAAACTTGCAGGGATATTTGCATGCTCTGCCCTTTTGCGAGGTGCAACTATCTTACCTCGAATCGTTTTTCTTAGTTGGTCTGTAAGGTTTCTACCGCTGATCGGCACTTCATAAGTCAAAAGACTATAGAGCAAAGCACCAAGTGCATAGATGTCTGTGCGCTCATCTCGACTCGCATACTTAACCTTTATCTGCTCAGGTGCCATATAGCCCGGAGTACCTTTGATCTTGTCATTTTGAGTCATGGTACTTATCTCAGAGGCATCCAACGCATCCATATCCATCAAAGACTCTTCGGCATCTATATCTCTATTTGTGATCTTACCTAAACCCCAGTCACAAAGTAGAACTTCGCCGAAGTCACTGATCTGAACATTATCTGGCTTTATATCTAAATGAATGACACCTTTTGAGTGAGCATAGGCAACTGCCTCACAAACTTTGCGAAAAATCTGCATGATGCTCTGTAAGGAATATCGAGCGTTGTAATCACCATCCCCTACTCTCAATTTCTCGAGAATAGTATTTAATCCCTCACCATTATTTAACTTCATAGTGAAGAAAGGCGTACCGCCGTCATCGATACCTAGATCGTATACAGGCATGATATTTGGATGTTGTAAGAAGGCTGTTATTCTGGCTTCTCGCAAAAAGCTTTCACGAGCATCTGGAGCTTCTTCATTTATGAGAACAGTAAGAGCAACTAAACGACCAGTGGTGTTATCCTTTACTGAATAAACCTCTTTCATGCCGCCACGGGCAATAAACTCTGGTTCTGTATAACGAGTGCCGCCTTCGAGTAGTTCACCGTAAATGGTCTTTGAGTTTTCTTTAAACTCTTGGGCCATCTTGAAAAAGTTCCCCCACTGTTCCGACTCAGACTCCATTCATATCCTCAAGACAATTCGGCTTCTAAACGCAGGATCTCTTTAAAAAGCCTTTTTTGAACACGGTTTTTATAGACATGAATAGTATTTTCAGGAAAGCCAAACTTCTTCGCTATGTCTCGAACAGCAGTTCCCGACATAAAGTCTAAAAATGTATCGCGTACATTTTCTGCTAGATCATCTTTTATATTTTCCCAAGCCATTTTTGACAAATAGACTTCCCATTCTTTTTGAGCAATGGACTCTATATCTGGCAAGGAAACACCGCTGATATACTGCTCTAACTCTTCTTTTTTAGAATCGTCAGAGTTCTCTAGCTGTCGAGATTTTTTATGAAGAAAACGTTTAACGGTATTTTTAGTAACTGTGGTCAACCAACCTCTAAAGCGGCCTTTACCTGGATCGTACTCAAAGTCCGGCAGGTTTTTCCAGGCCTTTAGAAGGACGGATTGCACTAAGTCTTGCGTGTCGTGATAATTGATGTTCATACTCAGAACTACCGCATAGATATAACCTTGATAATAGTCCGTAAACTCTTCCCAAGATTGGTCATCTTGCGAATTCTTTATCTTCTGAAGTAGTGTTTCACGCGTATTTAAAGGCTCAGTCATCTCTGCACTCAAAGTTCATCTGCCAACTATTATAATAAAGCATAGAACTATAACAAGTTAACTATGCCTCTGGCTTATCACCTTCCAGCATGAAAAAGAGTGCAAAACCGATGAGTCCAAGACATAAGCCTATGCCTACCCACTTCATGACATTTGCAGATTTTGATTTAGCCATAAAAAACAAGATCCCAGCGCATGTTAAGTGGCCGACTCCTGTAGCTATAAGAATAATTAATAAGATTGTTGAGGATGTCATTTTATAACCTGAGCAGTGTAAATAGTAACTGTGCCCATACATTTTTTATCTGTATGAAGCACTTTAAAGCCGCATTCTTCGAGTATGCTGTTCATCTCTTTTTGAGAATAACAGTTTTTAATTGAGCGGTCCAAGTATTTATAAGCTTCAACTCTAGAACCATAAATTTTCGCCCCTAGTGGCAGAGCCATCTTCATGTAAATCGAGTGAAAAAAGCTTATTGGTTTAAAAGCTGGAGTTGTTAAGTCGAGCATACAAACGATGCCGTCTTTCTTGAGTGTACGGTGACACTCTTTGTAAAATCTCTTTAAATCTGGAAGGTTTCTTAAAACAAAGGCAGATACAATAGCAGCAAATGAATCATCTTTAAATGGTAAATCTGATGCAGATACTTGTGCAAGAACATCTGCATTTCCAGAGTTCGCTGCTATCTCTAAAAATCTTGGAGATATATCTGTCGACAAAAACCTTGCTTGAGGAAGTTCTTTTTTGGCTAATGCGGATAAAGAACCTGGGCCACAACCAATGTCTAGCACCGGCGCATCTTTAAGGTATTGCTCAAGTCTTTTAAGCTGAGAACGGCGCCAGCCTTGGTCCATTCCCATTGAAATAAAAGTGTTTATTTTCTCGTAAGAGTCGGCGATCTCTTGGAACATGCCCGAGATACCTTTTTCCCATTCTAGACGAGACTCTTTAGTGATGTTGTCTAACTTGCTCAATGAACTTCTCCTTTCTGAGCTAGCTCAGGAAGAGCTTCAAAATATTTTGGAATAACCGGTTGCGGAAGTAGTCCACACTCATATGCTTTCTTCAAGAAAAAGTCTAAGTCTGAAAGCTCTGTAGTACCCATGGTAAACTGAAGTCTATCTAAATACTGCATAGGCTCTTTTATCTGCGGATACTGTGCTAAACAAGCCGCCTCAAGCTTCGTCCAATCTTCATAAGACTTTTCTGGGGCTTGCTGTAAAAAGTGAATCAAACTGTTTAACTCTGACTGTTTCCACTCAACAGCATCGCGATTTATGATACAGCTAGCAAAAACGATATTTCGAGAAAACTTCTGCTGCCACATTTCGCCAAGATCATAAGTATATTTATAGTCACACTTTTCAGTCAATGCTTCATCGCCAATGGTTAATGCGGCTTTACCTTCTGGAATACCTTTTTGAACATCGTACTGAAGACAATTGTAAGAAGTAACGCCAACTTCATGAAGTAAGATCTCCATGACAGCTACAGATGTTGCAGAAGCACTTGTTACTTGTATGTCTGAGTCTGCCAACTCCTCCATAGGAACTTGGGAAAGAAGTTTTACCGAGTCAACATAGCCTTTAGATGACAGGCCAATTCCGGGAACCATAAGGTACTTATCTGGATTTGTTGCGTACTCCATAAAAGATACGAAGGAAACATCTAGCTCACCTTTGCGAATCATTCTGTTTAATTCACCTGGGCGATCAACAATTAATTCCCAGCCTTGCTTTTCTTCTTCTGACAAATTTTGAAAAGGATAAAAATATGGATACGCGTTTAGATAAGAAATGAAACCGACTTTAAGCATCGCTCTCTCCTGTGATGTCTTCCGTCTTCCAACGCGTAAATAAATCGTGACCTGTTTCACCGAGTAAATCGAGGGCTTTACCGGCGACAAAATCAATCAAACCTTGAGCAGTCGTATTCTTATGGTAAAAACCAGGTGATGCAGGTAAAACTATAGCTCCAGCTTTAGTCACTTTCGCCATATTTTCTATATGAATTAAGTTCAACGGAGTTTCACGTAGAGCTAAGATAAGAGGGAAACGTTCTTTAAGAGATACATCTGCCGCTCGTTCTATGAGAGAGCCGGCATAACCATTTGCTATACCTGCGAGACACTTTACCGAACATGGCACAACAAGCATACCGTCATGTCTAAAACTTCCACTTGAGATAGCAGCACCGAGGTTGCTGTTATTTTCAATGATTAAACGAGTCTTCTCAGTGTCACTGAATGAGTCAACAAAGGAACTTATGCTTTCATCCAGTTCATGGTTCCAAACTTGTTTTGCAATAGGGGTAAATACTACATGGACAACATGACCTAGGTTAATCAAAGCACGGATAGCCGAGGCTGCATAAGGGCTACCGCTAGCGCCACTAACTCCTACGACATATCTTTTTTGAGAACTCATTGTGCATCCGTAATTTTTGTAAATTCATCAACAATATAATTGAGGAACAACTGTAATTCACTACTATCAAAGTTGGATAGTTTTTCTAAAGAACGCTCTGCATCTTTTTTAAGCTCCAAAACCTTGTTTTTCATAAGAGTATTTAACTCAACTTTATGAGCTAAATCAGCTACAAAAGGGTCTGTGAGGCCAGAAGGCTCGCCTTCATTTATGATGCTAAGTAACTTTTCTTTAGTTTCTCCAGAAGAATTCTCTAAAAGCAATAACCAAGGGAGAGTCAATATACCATTGGCGATGTCAACGCCGCGATCTTTGTTGTCTTCTTTGCAAGCTCTACAAAAGTCAGCCCAGTCGTCCACCATTTGAAAAATAAGACCAAAAGATGAACCAAAACCTTTAAAGTTTTCACTGTTAACTTCGTCATTTGTTGCAGACCTAGCAGTCGCATAACAGCAGAGTTCTAAAAGTGCTGCTGTTTTCCTATAAATAACTGATTTGTAGTCGCTTTCACAAGTGTCTTTATTAAATCGATACTGTTGCTGTAGAAGCTCACCTTCTACCAAAAGTTTGATTGTCTTACTCACTTCTTCCACCAACCACATCTGACCTGTAGCTGCGGCAAGTTGATAAATAGAGACAAATACAAGATCGCCAAGAAGTATAGCTACGCCGTCGCCATAAACGTCATTCATCGTCGGTAAGTTTCGACGTAACTGACACTTATCGATAACGTCATCGTGAAGTAGGCTTGCTATATGGATTGATTCAAATACTGCGGCAAGCTGTACTACTTCTTGAGATTCATTTTGAAATCCAGAAAAGATACTATAGCAAAAAAGAGGTCGAAGTTGCTTACCGCGAGACTTATCTAGAGTTTCCACAAGAGTCTGCGTCTGAGGTGCTATACTCGACATTTGCTGTCTTATTATTGCATTGGTTTTATCCAACTGCAGTTTATACTTCTGTTGGATACCCGGCAAAGTGACAGAATTCTCTACTTGTGTGTTGGGCATTTTCTTTCCTGATTTAAAAACGGCCTAAGTTAGTCCGGAACTTAACACTGACAAGAGTACCCTAGAGGTTTTTGACACTTAATACCAAATATTCGCCCAAGAAAGTAAAAACAGTTCATACTTTAAGCTGCAATCCATTCAAACAGAGTATAGTTCTCAAACTTTTTCCCTCTCATTGCATTATATCTATTGACGGGCTATTTTAGTGACCTTTTTCAGATTTTAACAAAATTTTTAGAGACGACTAATACACAGCTATGGCAAAAAGAACTTTCGCAACTATCTGGCAACAGATTGAAAAATTACACCAACAACTTACAGATGGTAAGAAATCTCAAGAAGATGTGGCTTCGACTGTAAATGAACTTTTGAGTAAGCCAGATGTTGAAACAATCATAGCTGAACTAGGCCAACTACTCATGATTGACTATGAGCAATTTGGCGAGATAGGCTTTAAATTTGTCTATGAACCAGAAAATGAAGAGTTCATCCGCTCTTCCTACTTCGATAGTAAGCAAAAAATCATTTTCATGGATCCATTTAGACTTCTGGATTTCGCAAAATTAATTCGTAGCTACGCTGAAGAGTTGCCTGCTGAAGCAGACTTTGATAAATACAGAAAGAATTCATTTTTAGCTGAACTAAGTAAGCTACCAAACAAGAGTGTTTTATTTTTGTGTATCCTGCAACAAGTTGCTATTTCTGATGGATTAACTCATATCGGACTCTCTGAAATCCCTCAAGGTGAACTAAGCGACACCTCTTTCTACCAAACTGCGCTTTGGGCTTTCAATGAGTTAGAAAAGAAACTTTACACTTTAAATGGCATACATATTCGTACAGAATACAATGTTAGCTGGCACGAATCAGAATGGATCTCTGCTTAAGTCTTTGAACTTAGAGATATAAAATAGACAGGATTCATATCCTGTCATTCTTCTACTAAGATGTTAATTAATTTTATCCTTTAGTTTATCTAAAGTAGAGATCAAACCTGAAAAATCTTTAAGCAGTTCAGTAATGACTCCCAGTTCAAAGTTATTCAAACTTTCTGCGTAAGTTCTTACCCATACATTAAGGTCTGATATACTCAGATACTTAGAGAGCTTCCTGACGGATTCAAGTATTTCCTGAAGTTCATTTACTGTCATAGTATCTATCGCTTGTGCAACTTTTGGCAATAGCTCTCTCAATTTACCAATAATTGATTCTAAGATCACTCTTTCTTCTGCATTTAACTTTCTAATTTGAGAGTCTATTTCTTCCTTTTCATCAAAATCACTCAGACTGTGCTTAAGAAACTTCGACATCTCTTCAAAAAGTTCCATTTCTGAATAAGGCTTTTTAAGAAACCCATCGCAGATCTCTCGAATCAATTCTTCATTTTCTTTCATTGCCGAAGCAGTACAAGCAACAATAGGAATCTCACAAGTAGATGAAAGTTCTTTAGCCTTTCGGGTCGCTGTATAGCCATCCATCTCAGGCATTTTCATATCCATAAACACAAGGTCTATCTTCTCTTGAGATAACTTATCTAAGGCTTCCTTACCATCTGCTGCTTCTATAATTTTAAATGGAAACTCCGCAAGGTGTTCAATCATCAGTTCGCGATTTAGCGCTATGTCATCCACAACTAAAATCGTTGCAGGTAAGAATGTATAGTTTCTGGTTGGCAACTCATATACAGATTTTTTAGTGACGCCTTTTTCTATTTTTACATCGCTAAGCTTAATCGTGAATATTGTCCCTTTATTTATTTCAGACTTTACAGAGATCTCACCTCCGAGTAACTCCATAAGCTTTTTACATATAGCTAAGCCTAGACCTGTTCCTCCATACTTAACAGAAGTCTGAACCGAGGCTTGCTCAAACGAACCAAAGATCTTCTCTAGGTGCTCTTCTTCGATACCAATACCGCTATCTTCTACCGACAGAGACAGAGAGCATTTGTCCTTTTCAACCTCAGCCGCGAGCTTCAATTTTATGAAACCTTTGTCTGTAAACTTCACTGCGTTACCTATGAGATTAAATAAAATTTGGCGAAGTCTTGTTTCATCCAAACTTATAAACTCAGGCACTTCTTCAGCGACTTCGGTCGAAAAATGAATTTCTTTTTGTTGAAGCTTCTGCTTAAAAATATCGGCAAAGTCATTTACAAACATTCTAACATTGAAGGTTGTGTATTTTAACTCAAGTTTGCCTGCTTCAACTTTAGAAAGGTCTAATATATCATCTATAAGATTCATCAATGAGCGACCACTAGCATTGATGGAATTCAAATAGTTGATTGCTTTTGAACCATTCACTTCTTTCGTTAAAAGCTCACTAAAACCTAAAATTGAATTCATCGGCGTACGAATTTCATGCGACATATTTGCCAAAAACTCACTCTTCATTCTACTCGCAACTTCAGCTTCTTTTCTAGACTTTGACTCTTCAACAACTTTCTTTTGTGCTTCTATCGCTTCTTGTGCTTTATCTTCAGCATTTTGTCTTTCGATAAGTAGATCTTTAGTTCGTTTCTCAATCTGAGATAACATATGGTTAAAAGCATTTGTTAAATCGCCAATTTCATCATTCTCAAAGCTCTTAGTTCTATAAGTAAAATCTTCATATTCTGAGATATACCGAGCTGCTTTAGAAAGTTCAACAATGGGAGCTGTTACTGAACGCTGTAGTTTCACCGCTAGAACTAGCGTTATAACAATCACAAAAAAGACAACGCCTAAAGTCATAAAAACATCTTCATAAAAGCCACTTGTTAAATGATTTAGATTTGTGACGATGACAATACTTGCCTCATTTTGAGGGTCTAAAGTGAGAGTAGATTTCACCTGAACCTTATTTTGGTAGTAGGAAATATGTAAATCAGTTTTGCTTATATCTAAGTCTTTAGCAACTTTGTTATCTGCAAAAGTGTGAGATACAAAAAGTTTGTCATTTAAATAAAATACTGCCTGCTCTATTCCCTCAACACCCTTCAATGTTTTGAGTACACTACTTGCATCGCCTTTATCACTAAACTCAAGAGAGGCACTCGCATTTTCCAATAAGACATCCGCAAGGATAGACAGTTTTTCCTCAAGGTCTCGATGCTGATTTTTATAAAGATGAGTCAGTAGAATTGTACAAGCCATGATCACTGCGATACTGATCAATGATGTAATCATCAAAATTAATCGGTGCCTTAGTGACTTTCTGCTCTCATCGCTCATTCTGTCGGCCTATTTGCTGCCAATCTGAAAATTTTCGATGATACTTTAAAGTCAGCATCAGACAATTTATCTGGATTAAGCTCCCAACGAACTTTTAAGTCTTTGAGAACCAAATTTAACATACCACCAGAATTCAAAAACCATTTGTTATCACCAACGGTCATCGTTTTAGTTGTATTTAACTTCTCAAGATAATTCTTTTGATTATGAACTTCTGATGAAGAGATATAAAGGATGTCACACTTTTGTTTATTCGCCCTAGCTACATCTTTACCGAAAAAATGAATTTTAATCTTTTTGCCATTAAATAACTGATCCTCAAACTTTCGCAGGGAACCCTTAAAAGGGTTTTTGCCGAGGACTCCTATATGATACTTTTCTCGGTCATTTGGAAATGTAACGTACTTGAGGAAGACACATAGATACTTGGCTTTTAACTGGTACTCTCCTTCAATACCAGAAAAACCCTTGTGACTTGAGCCAAAAAAGGCAAGACAAGTCACTAGTAAATATAGTCGAATTTTCATACGTCTCCGTCACCAAAAAATAACTTTGAATCACCTCATATTAAAGTGAGCCCAAGTTTATAGTATATACGTAGACACAATTATATGTTTTTTGGGAGTAATAATAAATAGACCAAAGTAAATCTATTTACAACTTTTCTACTCTTGCCAAATCCACTCAAGAATCTCGGGTAAAATAGACATACCATGGCGTTTACTATGCATGCCTTTACCTGATTTAAACTTGAAAGTATAGCCTGAAAATGCGAGTGCATCTGCCATTCTTTCATTGTTCTTATACCAGTTCCCTAAGGTATTATCTAAATCATTTATACCGTCTTGAAGGTAGATTTTTATCTTTTTATTTGGCACTGTTTTACGGATAAGAGCTGGATAATCATGAGCCGTTTTAAAAGGACCGTATTCAGACTTTTCCCCGTCTTTAAGTGGATAGTCATTTATTGGTCTAAAGTCGCAGTATGAACCTACAAATGAAACCACTTTATTGAACAAGTCATTTCTATGCCATGCTGCAGTGAAAGCACAGCTAGCACCTGAGGAACTTCCACAGATGACGTGGTCTTCGGCCTTTTTTGATACATTGTATTTTTCGTAAACTTGCGGAAGTATTTCTTTTTCAAGGAAGTTTGCGAATTTTGGCGTACACGTATCATACTCATTCCCGCGATTTCGAATAGTTCTCTTCGCCGTTTTTATTTCGCCTGGATTCACAAATACTCCGATAGATACCGGCATTTTTTTAGCATGTATAAGGTTATCCATCACTGTGCTGGCATTGCCCTCGCCTTTGATAAAACCACCACCATCATTGAAGAAAATTAACTTCGCCTCAACAGATTTATCGTACTGTGCAGGAACATATATCCACCACTTGCGCTCTGTCCCTTTGAAGAATTCGTCTGTTGCTTTATAAACGCCCATTTCAATGAGCTTACCTTCAGGCACTCCATCTTGTTTCAGACTCATCGGTCCAAAGGTATATGACTCAAAGCCAAAACGATTGAACTTCGCCATCTTATGCCTAAAGCCGTTAACTGTATAACGGAAGTGTACCGATGTGAAGTTTGGGAATGTTTCTGAGGCTACATATATGCCAGATTGACCGATTTCTCGCATTGGCCAATGACGCTTCTTTTCGGCGAAGATCTCGACCTTTGAGCCACTTTTAGCTTCAAAAAACCAAGCTACAGTTCCTCCACCATCTTTATTTTTATGAATAGATGGACGGTGGTTTGGATCTTTTAAATCAATCTTCTTGAATTTCTTTTTCGCAAAGGAAAGCAACTGATCATTTTGCTCTGCAGTAAGTTTCTTGTTTGCTAAAAGTTGATGAACATCAGCTGCAGTTTTAAGTTCAGCAAATAAGGGAAAAAATAACAATCCAAAAACTATAAATACTAGTTTTTTCACAAGCACACCTTTTTACAATTTATATCATTCACAAACTACTACTAAGTATGTGCGAATAAAATGACAGGCTTTAGTATTGATTAATTATTTTTGTAGGCGCTTTGGTAGTACTCGAGCATTTCTCCTTGAGGAAGGTAAAGAAGTCTAACTCCCATATAAACTCTTCTCTTTTCTGGAGGAAATGAAAAAGTTTTCAGACCAACGTCTAAAAAGTCTTCAGGGTTTTGCCAAGAACCACCTTTAAGAATATGCGGGTCTCTTTCGTCATCAAAAGAATCAATACACCATTCCCAAACGTTACCGGACATGTCTAAGCAACCATATGGACTTGCTCCATCTGGACGGTTGCCGATCTGTGAAGTTGTTTTAGACTCTAATTGATTGAAGCAGGCTAACTTATCATTTGGAAATTCATCTCCCCAAGGATACTTTCTGCCGTCATCACTTCTAGCAGCTTTTTCCCACTCTTCGTTTTGAGGGAGGCTGTAGTAGTGACCTGTTTTCTTTCTCAACCAACGACAAACTTCTTTGGCGTCTAGCCAACTTAAGTTTACTGCTGGACAATCAGGCATGGGTGAAACTTGACGCATAGCCTCAAGTTCTTCTTCAGGATAGTCATAGCCGGTGTCAGCTAGAAATGCATGGAATAATGCATTGGTCAGTGGTGAACGGCCAAGGTAAAAGGGAGCTTTAGTCTCCATTTCTTCTTTGCCATCCTCACCACCAATAAATGTACCTTCAGGGATAAAACAGAACTCTTGTCCGAGGTTATCCCTGATGATTTCACCAGTGTTAAAAAATTTAAGTGCCATGACTTAAACTTAACACATGTTTTTAAGAGTGAAAGTGGAATCCAGCTTCACAATTAAGTTGAGTCTTCACTTTTTCAATGATTGCACTGCTTACAGACTTGTTCACTTTAAGAACTGCAATTGACTTATTGCCGCTATCATTGTGAGGAGAACGGATGTCGTCAATATTGATACCTTCAGCTGCGATTGCCTGAGTAATCTGTGCTAAAACACCAGGACGGTC
The DNA here is from genome assembly GCA_021232515.1 of Lentisphaeraceae bacterium. Lineage (GTDB taxonomy): Bacteria > Verrucomicrobiota > Lentisphaeria > Lentisphaerales > Lentisphaeraceae > JAKVBD01. The sequence continues at coordinate 27,421 of JAJPOQ010000064.1, read as the reverse complement.
TTGGTAAGTAAAAACAACACTGTGGCCAGTTGGCTCATAGTAAAGCTTGTCGAAATCGGCGATTCTAGAAATAATGATATTTCCTTCTGCCAATGTTCCTCTAACACTTACTCTTGAAAGACTCTGAGTCCCTTGGATAAGATCAACAGTGATAGAGTCGCCATAGTTCTTAGACTCGTCAGTTTCTCTGATCTTAAGAGCTATACCTTTCTCTTCAAGGTACGCCTCAGCTGTATTTGGATCGATCAAACCTTTATTGTGGCTGATACCAGCAACAACTGAAGGAATTAACCATTTATTGAAATCGTTTAGTTTACCGTAGAAGCTAACTTGAATCTCATGTGGAGAAGTTTCAGTTCCTAGGAAGTTACGAGCGATATTACCAAGCGTAAAAGCAAGCTCTTGGTACTGCTGATTTAAACCGTCTGGGACAGCTTTGTTTACAACGTGAGTAGTTATACCGCGCTCAAGGTAGCCAACAACTTGGTTACCAGCCATACGAGCTGCGTTTGTGTTTGCTTCAACTGAACTAGCACCTAAGTGAGGAAGCATGATGTCAGCGATGTCAGCGCAAGACTTGTCGCCCGCTGCATCTTTCATGTAAACATCATTACAGAAAATGATTTTCTTGTCTTTCTTAACTTCGCGAAGTGCATCTTCATCAAGAATTTCAGCACGAGCACCATTAACAAGAACAGAACCACTCTTAAGTCTGCTAAGAAGATCTTTGTTAATGATCTTGTTAGTTTCTTCAGTAGCTGGCATGTGAAGAGAGATAAAGTCAGCTTTATCGAAGATCTCTTCTTTCGTTGCTAGAGTTACACCGAAGTCTCTCGCTTTGTCTTGAGATACATATGGGTCGTAGATAAGAACGTCTGTTTCAAAACCTTTAAGTCTTTTAGCAAGTAATTGACCGATGTTACCAAAACCAAGGATACCAACAGTTTTACCAGTTAGCTCTGTACCCATGAATTTAGCTTTTTCCCAAAGACCACTTCTAGTTGAAGCATCTGCAGGTAAAAAGTGACGACAACCAGCAAGCATAAGACCGATAACTTCTTCAGCTACAGCATTTGAGTTTGCACCTGGAGTGTTCATAACAGCGATATCTTTGCTGCGAGCATACTTGATGTCGATAGTATTGAAACCAGCACCAGCTCTAACGATAACTTTAAGATTTGGGAATGAGTCAATAACTTCAGCTGTGATCTTCTCAGAACGAACGATCATTGCCGTTGCTGTAGGATTTTCTTTAGCAAGTTCAGCTAGGTCTGCACCAGCTTGTTGAACGACTTGGTATCCATTATCTTCAAGGATATCCGCAGCAACTGTAGAAAGTTTTGTAGGTATAACAACTAACATTTTTTGTTTTCCTTAAAAGGGTTTTTTCTCCTGATAATCCCGAATGTAATTATCAGCTAGTTATTTACAATGTCTCTATAATAAAAAAATAATTAAGTAAACTAGATGCGCACTTCTTGTTCTTCTTCAACTTCAACATCTTGTTTCGATGACTGATAAATAGCGTCACAAACTTCTTTGAACTCACTATTTATACTTCTGCTTTCTTCTCTAGCTACATCTCCAGCGGCACGCCAATCTTTTTGAAGGCTTTTAACCTTTCTAAAATCTGGTGTACCTGAAGCTTTTTGAGATTTCAGTTCAGCAAGAATTGCTTGTTTCTTTTTGAGGTTTTCAGCATAAGTACTTTTTTGACCTGCAAAGAATTCATTTCTTTTTTCATAAAATGAATCTGCTGCAGTTCTAAAACGTTCCCAGATCTCTTGGGACTGAGCCTTAGGTGCTGGACCAATAGTTTTCCAAGCTGCTTGTAGCTCTCTTACTTCTTGACTTGCTTCTTTAAATGACTTCGGAGATGCAGTTTCTTCGTGACCACCAAAGTTATTATCAAATGCATTCTGTAACTGAGCTGCCATATCTTGAACTGAAGAGAAGTCAGATTCTGAGCTATACTCAACACCTGCTAGCTTCTCTAACTGAATACAAAGATCTTTTTTCTTCTTAAGATTCTCTTGTCTCTTTTCATCTTGTTCTTCAAAGTGTTCACGGCGTCTGTCAAAAAAGGTCTGACAGATGTCGTTAAAACGCTTATACATGATCGGATCATACTTCTCATTCACAGATGGTAAGTCTTTGAATTCTGCTTGAAGACTTTTTAGTTCTTCGGCTGTATCACGCCACTCTGAAGATTCTGCTAAAAGTTCAACTTTCAGACAAAACTCTTCTTTCACGCTAAGGTTTTCTTTATCTTCGTTGGATAACTGATCGAAGTGTTCATTGCGAGCAGTAAAGAACTTGTCGCAAGTCTCTTTCAGTTCCTGCTTAAGCTGTTTATCTCTTTCAAAACCAGCACCAGGAAGTTCTCTGAACGACTTTTGACTCTGTTTAAATACCTGAGCAAGTGAAGTCCAATCAGCGTCATCGCCAAGATCCGCAAGCTTTTCTTTAAGCATGGCAATCATTTCAACTTTTGACTTAGCATTTTCTTCCATAAAAGCTTGTTGCTGCTCAAAGTTTTCACGTCGTCTATTAAAGAACTGATCGGCAACTTCTCTAAAGCGCGTCCAAAGTTCTTTTTCTTTATCTCTTTCCGCAGGTCCAACTTCTTTCCACTGCTTTTGAAGTTCTTTGATACGCTCTGAAGCACTACGGGCATTTTCCATTTCCAGTGCTTTTTCTATCTCTTCAACAAGAGCTTGTTTCTTTGCTGTATTCTCGACTCTATTTGAATCCATCGCTGCAAAGCGTTCTTTACGAGCATTGAAAAACTTGTCGCAAGCTGCGCGAAATCTTTCCCAAAGTTCTTTATCCTGCTTTCTAGGAGCTGGTCCTATTTCTTTCCACGAAGCCTGTAAACCTTTAAGTGCTTCTGCAGTCTCTTTCCAGTCAGTGGAAGCTGAGTGCTCTTCTGCTTTTACGCAAAGTTCTTCTTTTGCAGATGCATTTTTCTGACGAACTTCATCTTGTTCTGCGTAGTACTCTTTGCAACGTTCATAAAGTGCATCACCAGTTTTCTTAAATCTGTCCCATATCTCGTCTGCTTTCTCTGCCGGTACCGGGCCTATGGTCTTCCATGTTGCTTGCTTTTCTTTAATTTGTTTCGCAAGTTCAACCGGATCTTCAATTGAGTCTAAAGCTGCAAGGTCTGCGATAAGCTTCTCTTTCGCAGTAAGGTTACCAAACTGGTTCCACTCTCTTTCTTCGATCGCTTCTTTAACTTTCGCAAAGTAAGCATCGCAAGACTTACGAAACTTTTGAGTAAGCTTATCAAGCTCTTTACCTGGGAGTTTCGCTAAGGCTTTAAAGTTAGCCTGGAGTTCTTTAACGCGCTCAGTCTTCTCTTTTGATTGAGCTTCCATTTGATCGACTTCACGAATGATAGCATCATACTGGTCACGAACTTCTTTGAGTTTTGCTTCTTCTTCAGACTTAAGCTTTGCAATCTTTTCAGTCAATTCGCCAAGCTTAGCTTCTGTAGACTCATATAGCTCTGTAAAGTCTTTAGGAAGATTCTTAGAAAAAGAAACGAGCTTAGATTTCAGTGACTTAGACTGTTTAGTAACTTCATAAAAATCTTGAGAATCTAATAAGCTTGTTACTGAAGTAGCGACTTCTTCTATGCCAGCCTTGATCGATTCTTTCTTAGATTCTAAATCTTTTAAAACTGACTGCTTAGAAGAAAATGAACTCATCGCTTTTTTGAATTTCGTATCGATTTCTTTTTCGATCTGATCTTCTGCTTCACCGATGCCAGCCCACTGACTTTCAAAACTTGCGAGAGTGTCAACTTCATCTTCTTGAATGACTTCAACAGCTTCATTTATTGACTGTAAAATTGAACGGCGTTTTTCCATTCTTTCATTCACAGCTTTTTCTTTTGCTAGTCTAGCTTCTTCTTTGACTCTAAATTCATCGCGCTTTTGAATACAGTTTTCGCAAGCTTCTTTATAACGAGCGTTTAGACCTTCGTCTGCGAATTCAACATTTTCTTGCCAACGATTTTGCTGAACTTGATAATCGTCTTCTAGTTTTGACCAATCGTCTAAAGTCGACATGCCTTCAAGAAGCTTAACAATCTTCTCTAACTTGATTAGGCCTGCCTGACGGCGCTCTTCTGCTCTATCGGCCTCACCAAATAAATGGTCATAGTGTTTGCGAACAAGGTTTTTAACACCTTTAGATTTTGCTGACTTCTCTAGTTTCAGAAGCTTTTCTCGGTCGTTAATTTTTTCTAAAGCAACTTGAGCTGCTTTTTTTGATCCATTTGAAATAACTGAAGAAAGTTCTTTTTCGTCCGAAATGCGAGCAGCGGCAGCTTCCTGAATAGTTTCGTCTTTTGATTCTCTAGCGACTCGACTTAGTTGATGATCATTAAGTTCAGAAAGGTAAGCGTCATCAACTGATGTGGCTTTAAGAGCAGAGTCAAAATACGCTTTGTGTAATTGTTTATCTAAAATCGCTTGAACATCACCGCTTAGCTTTGAAAGGACTTCTTTCATTTTAGGGATTGTATCTAAAGAAGATAGACAAGTTTGTCTTACATTCGAGTCTTCATCGCTCTGTAAAACTTCAGCTATTATATTAAGGTCCGTTATTCTTTCGATGCTTTTCTGTCTGACTCGCGGGTCGCTGTGCTTAAAGTCAGGCTTAAAGAAATCCATTAATCCCATGTGTTTATTCTCCTACAGAGTAAATGTTCAAGTTTTTGAGGTTTTGACAATACATCGTTATTTACAGTGGGCAAGGAACGCAGTTCTCTCCTTTTGACCTTTTAAAACAAAGGATGTGTAGTAGTTTTGGGCCAAAATGCTTAAAGGACAAACAATGAAAATTACTGCAAATGCCGTAGTCACAATAGATTTCGAGATGACAAACCAAGATGGTCAACTTATCGACAGCACTAAAGAAGATGCTCTAATCTACCTTCACGGACATGAGAATATCATGCCTGAACTTGAGAATGGCCTAAATGGTCTTGAAGCTGGAAATGACTTCAACATCGTTCTTTCTCCTGAAAAAGCTTTTGGCGAAAAAGAAGAAGGAAAAGTATTTACAGTTCCTAAAACTGAATTCGAAGCGCCTAAACTAGAAGTCGGCATGCAGTTCCAAACTGTTGATGAGCAAAATAATCCTGTTATCGCAACAATCGTTGATTTAAAAGATGACGATGTTGTTATAGATGAAAATCATCCTCTTGCTGGCATGACTTTAACATTTAAAGGTCAAGTTAAAGAGATCCGTGAAGCAACAAAAGGTGAATTAAGCCACGGACACATCCACGCAGATGGTGGTAGCTGTGGGCACGATCATGACCATGAACACAAGCACGATGACTGCTGCGACCACTAATTCACAACTGAAATAAAGATTTGAAGAAAGCCTTTTGAGAAATCAAAGGGCTTTTTTATTGCTCGAGTAACTCTGGAGATAAATGATCAAGCAGAGTTATGGCAGCACCATAAGCGACTCCCTGAACTGGAGACTGAGCTCTAGTTATAGTGACTTCTCGACCTGCAGATCGGTTTAAGCGACTATTTAAAAGGTCATTCATCATGTCGAGCAACTTTTCGTTTTGCCAACAAAGTGAACCACCCATCACAATACAGCCAGGATCTGAATAAGAAGACAAAGCTTCAATCCATGGCAAAATCCAATGCCCAAGACCTTTAAGTGACGAAGTTAATGGTCCATCAATATTTTTAAGATCTTCTAAATCTTGCGCAGATAAAAGTGGAGGATCGTTTGGTCTTAGTATGCCAGTCAATTCACCAGCTGCACTGTTTTCACCGTTGATCATTTCGCCATCTATAAACAAACTTGAACCAAAATAGCCAGGCTTAAAACCATCACCAGCTTTTTCATAGTTTGTATAGAAAAATAGGAAATTTCGTAAATTAAAACCTTCGCTGTGGTACTCAGCTAACGCTGCTTGGCGGACATCATTATCAATGATAATTGACGAAGATGGGAAAAGTTTATTAAAGTCATCTGCTATAGGGTAATCAATAACATTAAAAAATTTTGAATTTTCAATAACACCGACTTCTGGATCGACCGTTGCTGGTAAACCTAAGCACAATCCTCTCATCGGACCTGGAGGACGCCCACGGTCAGCGTACCACTGTTCAAGTCTTTCTTTCAGATAACCAGGAAGAGTCGTTATGTCCTCACTAACTTCAAAATTACAAGAATCGATAATCTTACCAGAGTAGTCAACTTTCACTAATTCTGCATAAACATTTTGAATGACTATACCAATAACCCAGCCTAAGCGTGGATTTACCTGAAGCCAAGTTTGTTTCTTGTTACCGGCGCCAGATTCTCTTTTGCCGCTTTCAACAACTATGCCTCTGTTCAAAAAGTCACGGATAATATAGGACATGGTTGAGTTTTGAAGACGCGTAACTTCAGCTAACTGTGTACGCGTTAGCTGTCTGTGCTTGCGCAACAAACGTAGGATGAGCAAACGGTTATATACCGCTGCGCTCTGTTGATTTAAACTCTTTTCTTTCGTAACCATGTCATTTCCTGTATATCTAAATAAGATACCCAACTCTATAAAACTTGCAAATTTTCAAGCGATCTTTGCATTAAGTATACGCTGCTAAAGTCAAAATCTTACAGCTGAAGACGATTTCCTTATTTTCTACGACTGGCATTAATTTCGTAATCAAAAATTACGCTATCTTTAAATTCACACCTTCCAAAAATACGTTATAATTAAAAACTTATCCTTTTTTACATAATCTTCGTGTCACCAAGTACATTCCCGAGCTTTTAGCTGTTGATTCTTGTTTATGTACAATTAAGTTGTGACATCTGATTTAGATGAAGCTGTATAAATTTAAACTAATTATTTCATTTTTTAGGAGTATAACATGTCGGATGTTGCTAAACTCACTATGCCTGACGGCAAGGAGATCACTCTTCCTGCGTACACCGGAACCGAACAAGAAAAATGCCTTGACATCAGCGCACTTCGTAAAGAAACTGGCTATGTAACTTTTGACCCAGGCTTTGGAAATACTTGTCCATCAAAAAGCTCAATCACTTTCCTTAACGGCGAAGCTGGTATCCTTCGTTACAGGGGTTACTCAATCGAAGACCTTTGTGAAAAGTCTGACTTCACTTCTGTAATGTACCTAGTTATCTACGGCGAACTTCCTTCTGAAGCAGAACTTGCTGAGTTTAACAAAAACCTTGCAGAGCACTCAAAAATCAAACCTCAACTTCTAAAGCTTTACGAGTCTCTTCCACAAGATACTCACCCAATGGTTTTAGTAAGTACAATGCTAGCTGGTCTTTCAGCTCACTACCCACAATTCACAAATCCTCATGACACTGACCAAGTTGAGCAAGCTATATTTATCGCTCTAGGTCAAATTCTACCAATCGTTTCTTCTGCTTACTGTCATGGTAAAGGTAAAGAGTTTAACTACCCAAGTGAGCCTATCTCTTCTTACGGTTCTGGACTTCTTAAGATGATGTTCGGCGACGACTACGAAGTTGATACTGACGTTGAGAAAATCCTTGACGAGCTTCTTATCCTTCACGCTGACCACGAGTTCAACTGTTCTACTTCTACTGCTCGTATCGTTGGTAGCTCACAAGCAAATCTTTTCGCTTCACTTTCTGCTTCTGTAAATGCTCTTTGGGGCCCTCTTCACGGTGGCGCTAACCAGAAAGTTATCGAAATGCTAGAAGATATCGCCAATGACGGTGGTGTTGAAGCTATCGACAAATATCTTGCTATGGCTAAAGACAAAACTTCTGGTTTCAGACTTATGGGTTTTGGTCACAGAGTTTACAAGAACTACGATCCACGTGCTAAGATCATCAAAAAGACTTGCGATAAAGTTATCGAAAAGCTTGGTGTTGAAGATCCACTTCTTGCTGTTGCTCAAAAACTTGAAGCTGCTGCACTAAGCGATGAGTACTTCACGTCTAGAAAGCTTTACCCAAATGTAGACTTCTACAGTGGTATCGTTTACAGAGCTCTTAACATCCCAACTGAGATGTACACTCCACTATTCGCTCTTGGTAGACTTTGTGGTTGGATCGCGCACTGGCGTGAGCAAAACCTCGATCCGCATGCGCGTATCGGTAGACCACGTCAGCTTTACATGGGTGCTACAGAAAGAAGTCTGTAAGCTCATAAATAGCTAATTTTTAGGGATGTCATTTTTTGGCATCCCTTTTTTATTTCTTTACAATGACTTTTTAGACGCTACTTTTTGTCAATAAATTTTTGACTTGGGAAATAAATTGACTGAAATAATTACTCTCGATGGACCCGCTGCGTCTGGCAAAAGTACGCTAGCCTCTAAGATCGCTGATAAAGTTGGTGGCTTCTACATCAATACTGGCGACATGTACAGAACACTTACCTGGATGATCACTGAGAAAAACCTCGACCTTGAGGCAGATCGCTCAACTATCATCAGCCTTCTAAAAGAGCTTTACATTCACTATGAAAAATGTGACGAAAATCACATGCAACTTATATGTGACGGCAAGCCTGTAGATCAGAAAAAGATTCGAAACCCTGAGATAACTAAAAAAGTCAGTCAAGTTGCGGCTATTCCTGAAGTCAGGGACTGGATGGTGAAGTGTCAGAGAAAATGTACTGAAGTTGGGCTCGTTGTTATGGAAGGTCGTGACATAGGTACAGTTGTTTTCCCTGATGCACACTACAAGTTTTTCGTCACCGCTTCTCCTTTAGTAAGAGCGCAAAGACGTCTTTCTCAAGATGGTGAAGTTACTGAAAATGCAACAGTCGAAAAAGTTGCTGAAGACATTGCCAAAAGAGATGAATTAGACATGAATCGTAAGATCGCTCCTCTCAAACAAGCTGACGATGCCATCTTTGTCGATACAAGTGACCTCACTGTTGATCAAGCCGTTGATCAAATCGTTAATTTTGTGAATGAGAAAAAAAGTTCTATTCATGCATGAAAGTAGTATGAAGTATCGCGTTCCCTACGCAGATACGGATCAAATGGGTGTGGTTTACTACGGTAACTATCTTCGATTTTTCGAGATGGTTAGAAATGAATATTTCCGCGATATAAACTACAAATATAGTCAAATGGAAGACGATGGCGTCATGCTTCCCGTTGTCGAAGCACATATTGACTATAAGAACCCAGCTTTGTATGATGATGAACTAACATTTAAAGTCAAACTAGGGCAAATCAAAGGGTGTCGCATACGAATGGAGAATGAAATTACCAATGAAGAAGGTAAAATCATCTGCCAAGGCTACACCACTCACTGCTTTATGTGTAAAACTAAAAGAAAACCGGTAGCAGCACCACAGCCACTTTTAGATAAGCTGACCGAAAAAGGTATACTATGACAAAACTAGAAAAAACTTTACAAGGCATAGATGCTCTTCATGCCCAAGATCCAAAAAAAGTCTCTGTAAATGGAGTCGAAAAAGCTGATGAACTCGTTTACGCTGAGAATATGAGTGAAGCCCTTAAAAAGGTTTATGATGATCCTTCTGAAGAATTACAGATAGCTGTTAGAAGTCAGCACCTCTGCCGTTGGGAGATAGCCCGTTCTGAGTATCCAATGGATCGCCCTGGATATCTTAAGTGGCGAACAGACCTCGGTAAACTTCACGCAGAAAAAGCGGCTGGTGTTATGTCTGAAAATGACTACAGCGAAGAATCTATTGACAAAACTAAGAAGATCATCCGTAAACAAAACTTGAAAACTAATCCAGAAGCGCAAGCTATGGAAGACAGCGCTTGCTTAGTTTTTATCGATACTGGCTTCCTAGATTTCGCAAAAAAATACCCTGAAGAAAAAGTCATTGATATCGTTCAAAAAACTTGGAATAAGATGTCAACAAGAGCTCAAGAAGAAGCATTGAAGCTAGATCTTCCTGAAGAAGCTCTAGACTTAGTTAAAAAAGCATTGAGTTAATTGATGAATTGGTGGACAATATACTTTGCGATATTTTTACTCGCTATGGTACTGTCTACCATTTACACCCCTATCTGCCGTGCACTTGCATGGAAATGGAACTTCTTAGACAAACCTCTTGCCGAAGGCCATAAAAAGCATACAAATGCTACTCCAGTCCTCGGTGGTCTTGCTATGGTTATGTCTTGGGTCACTGTGATCGCCATTGGCCTTCTCATCATGAAGTTTTTCCCTGAGTCTATCCCTGAAAAACTCAAAACTGTTTATAAAGGCCTGAAGGACGTCATGCCTAGAGTTATAAACATAGTCGGCGGTGCTATCGCCATATCCATACTTGGACTCATCGATGATAAAAAACCAATGAGTGCTAAACTTAAACTGTCTCTTCAAATCATCGTTATGGCAGTCGTAGCTCATTATGGTGTGCAAGTCACTCTCTTTAGCAGCAGCCCCTTCCTTCGTTGGCTTATGACCTTTGCTTGGCTAATGGTTATCCTAAATGCAATAAACTTCTATGACAATATGGACGGGCTATTAAGTGGCGTCGCCGGTATATGTGCTTTTATATTTATGATTGCAGCTGGAACTATGGGCCAATACCTCGTCGCGACTTTGGCTGGCTTAACTAGTGGTGTGGCTTGGGGATTTTACTTCTTCAATAAAAGCCCAGCATCAATTTTCATGGGAGACAGCGGCAGTCATTTCCTCGGTTATATGCTAGGAGTTATCGGCGCTATGGTTACTTACCACACAGGTGGCAATGATCTCAGTATACCCTATCCATTTTTAATTCCATTTTTAGTACTGGCTCTGCCACTATTTGACTTAGGAGCTGTTGTCGTTATTCGCCTAAAGAACCGCAAACCTATCTATATTGGCGATCACAATCATATTTCACACAGATTTGTTAAAATGGGGTTTTCCAGAAAACACTCTGTTCGACTCATTCACTTGCTTTGCTTAATTATTGGTCTTTGTGGTATAGCGATACTTCACTCAAACTTAATAGTCGCTTTATTGCTCCTTGCACAAACTGCCGCATTACTTATATTTCTAACAATTTTACATAGTAGACAAAATTTAAACGGAAATTCTCATGAGTAATACTCTTAACAATACAGCTTTAGAAAACCTTGTTAAAGTGGCCCTTGCCGAAGACATCGGCAGTGGTGATGCAACTACACTATCCACTGTCCCTGAAAACCTTAAAACTAAAGCCGTCTTTCTAGCCAAAGAAGACTGTGTCTGTGCCGGCCTTCCTGTTGCTGCAAAAGTCTTTAGTCAGCTTGATAAAGATGTAAAGTTTACTGCTAAGGTATCCGAAGGTGACTTCTGTACTGCTGGTACGATTATCGCTGAAGTTTTTGGTGATGCTCAAGCCTTACTTACTGGCGAGCGTACAGCCCTCAACTATCTTCAACGCATGAGTGGTATAGCGACTACGACACAAAAATATGTCGAAAAGACTAATGGCAGCAAAACTCAAATACTTGATACTCGTAAAACAACTCCAGGCCTAAGAATGCTAGAAAAGTATTCTGTCGCTATGGGTGGTGCAACGAATCACCGTTTTGGACTTTACGATAGAGTCATGATCAAAGACAATCACCGTGAGCTAGCTGCACTTAGTGGCAATGGTGGGATAACTCGTAGTGTAAATTCTGCACGCGAAAAGTATCCAGACCTTGAAGTCGAAGTTGAAGCTGACAATCTCGATGAAGTGAAAGAAGCTGCAGAGATAAATGCTGAGTATATTTTACTAGACAACATGTCTAATGAAGAAGTGAAAGAAGCAATAAAAATCATCGATGGTCGTTCTCAGGTAGAAGTGAGTGGTGGCATAACAATCGAACGAATTGAGTCTTTGGCTGCTATACCTGGTGTCGATTTCATATCTGTTGGCGCACTCACTCACTGTATAAAGTCCGTAGATATCTCGCTTGATATTCAAATAGATACCAACTCATAGAAGTTGACAAAAGCCGTATTCGCACTATTACTTTGGCGGTTTAATTAACGGTTTTACAAATGCTTCGAATCACAGAAATTTACAAAAGTATCCAAGGCGAAGGCTCTATGGCTGGGTATCCTTGTATCTTTGTAAGATTGACTGGATGCAATCTGAGATGCTCATGGTGTGATACTGAGTATGGTTACCACGGCGGTAAAGATATGAGCCTTGAAGCTATTCTCAAAGAAGTCGAAGCATTTGCGCCTTGTACCTTAGTTGAAATAACTGGTGGTGAACCGCTCATGCAAGACGAGACCTCAAACCTCGTTGAATCTTTGCTCGAAAAATCATACACTGTCATGGTAGAAACTGCTGGAGCACACGATATTTCGGTTATCTCAACGAAAGCAAAAAGAATCGTTGACATGAAGTGTCCAGGTAGTGCGATGGTTGAAAGAAATGATTACAATAATCTTTCAAAATTGACCAATAATGATGAATTGAAGTTTGTCGTTGCAGACAAAAATGACTTTGAATGGGCCGTTAAACTTATCAAAGAACATAAACTAGAAGGAAAGCTTCCTTTACTTGTTTCTCCTGTCTTTGATAAGATTTCTGCAGAAGAACTCGCAGAACTAGTCCTTCAAAGCAAAATGAACCTTAAAATGCAACTACAGCTTCATAAATATATTTGGGGCCCTGACAAACAAGGCGTTTAGGCTCCATAAGTGCTGAGAAGGGCAAATGGATCTTAAAACAAAACTTATGCAACAAGCCGGTCTTGAAGAAGACGTGGCAAACCACATAATTCGCAGTATTCCACTTTCTCGCCAAAAACAACTTTGCTTACTCGACCCAGTTCAGATCATGCAAGAGCTACCAGACCTCATGAGAGATGCAAACTGTCTTGATGAATTTGAAATGGACCCTAGCTACCAAGAAAAGCCCGTACCTCAACCAAAAGATTTACTTAAAGACGACACTCCAAGGTCAGAAACCAGAGCACCTTTACCAATAGCCAATAAAGCTCCCATCAACAAATTCAAAGCTGCTTTCTGGCTCATTCTCATACTTGGCTTAAGCTTTTATTTTCTCTCTAGTGACGATCAAGAGACTGACAAAGAAATAGCTATAACAAAGATAAGTCATGCCAAAGTAATAAAAGAAACTGAGCAATCTATAAAAGCTCTTAAAGTTGCAACTCTCCCTCAACTTCCACCGAGAGGCATGTGGATGCTGTCTACTGCAGGTAACTTTATATCTAAACCTGAATGTAAAGACGAACGATTCAAAAACTTTCCAACTGACTATACCATCGAACTTTGGCTTAAAGTAAGTCAATCAATCACGACTGAGGTGAACCTTTTGGAGTTACTAGAGAATGAACAACCTATAGAACGCCTATTCATCAATTCTGATGGATACATTTGTTTCTCGGCAGGTCCTGCCTTCCCGCTTATTCAACATAAAAGCTCAATACCTGCGAACGACAGGCACTACCATCTAGCCATTACCAAGTCTGGTAACAAATATACTTTGTTTATTAACGGAAAAATTAAAGGTGAGTTGGAAGCCAAGCTTAAAAGGCCAAAGCATAGATCTGCTGTCCAAATCTTAAGAAGGGTTCAAGAGGTTAAAGGCTTAGCAATAGATGAAATACGAGTGAGCTCTGAAGCGATCTATAGTAGTACATTTATTCCTGAAAGGACTTTCTATAAAACAGCCATTACTCTTCTTTACATGCCACTGGAGAAAAATGAGAAAAATCTACTTCGCTTCTACGGGATAGAAGACTATTCGCAGAGCGAAGTAATTGAAGGAGGTCAATGGTTGAATGTTACTTATGAAACTCAGCAAATATCCAACCAATTGGAAAGTTTAAGAGAAAGTCTTAAAGACTAGCCTTTTCTAACAAAGCTTGATTCTTCTTATTGACCGTTTCACACTCTTCCTGCCATCTTGCCATAGCATCGATGTAAGTCTGAAGGTCTTCGTCATACTTTAGAACTTCATTTTCAAAGAGTTTTAAAGCCTCAATTTTCTGATGAACAGATTTAAATAAGTACTTTCTCTGGCTAAGCACAACATCATCTACTGAAAATGTCATCTTAGCTTTGCCATTATAAGTCTTAATCGTAACTTCAGAATCACTCACAGATAAAATTGTGCATTTAAAAGAATTACCATTGGTTAATCTAATGGTAGCTTTCTTATTTATTGGAATTTTAAAATCCGCACAGAAACTCGGGTCTGCAAATTTTTCAGCAAGAAAACTTTCTTGACTAGGCTTTTCTGGCTTGTTTAAATCTGGCTTTGCCGGCATTTTTGCCAAATCTGGCTTTATATAGATTCCTGCAGGTTCCCTAACGGGCTCATTAGCAAATTGATCTAATATTGCTTTCTGATTTTCTTTAACTGAGTCTTCTGAAACTTCCGCTGCCACAGATGCTTCTAAAACTGAGTTATTCTTAAAAGTCTCAAATTGTTTAAAGCCAAAGTAGCCCGCCCCAGCAGCGAGTAAAATCACTGCAGGATAGAGCAATAGTGCATTACTACCTTGCTTAGCTTTACAAAATCGGCAAATTCTTGCCTGTAAACTTATCTGTCCATCACAATATGAACAAACTTTCATATTCGTACTTCTCATGTTACACCCTTTTATTCTCGTAATATTTGCCCTAGCAATTCAAAAAACGCTACTACTTTATAATTCACAAAATATATTTATCTATTATAAATACCCAAATATTTTATAAGCTATCAAAATCTATACGTAAATCCCTCGCTAAAAATCACGTATATCAGGGTTTTATGACACAGTTAACCTAGGAATTCTAATATCTTATTCTCTAAGATATACTTCTCTAAAGAAACTATAAACTGTTTGGTATCAATATCTGTTTGAGTCTTCAAAGGAACTAAAAAGTCCGTGTGGTTCCGGCCTTTACGGTGATCCGGAACCTTTGACGGGAACTGTAGATACTTATTGATCTTTTCTAACGCTGCTTCGTCGAGAAGAATTACAGCAGAATACAAACAAATACCCTTTGGCATATAAAGTGAACTACCTAAAAACTTCTTATCTTCAATCGTAAGATCATAATTGTCTTTTATTTCGACTCCCAGATCATACGTCTCATTCAAAAAAGACTGAATAGCTTTTGTACTATGTTCAAGAAAGGCAGTTATATCTAAAGAAGCACCTCTTTCGTATCTTAAAGCAATACAAACACTATTCTCATCGAGAACTACGCATCCACCACCACCATAACGTTTAAAAATAGGAATCTTATCTTCTTTTGAAGCTTCAATGAAAACTTCTCGTTCTGCCTTCTGAGAACGACCAAGAACAATAATCGTACTTTTAGGCTGCCAAACTCTTACACTTGGCTTATCAGCTAATAGTAAACTTTCACCTAAAGGCTCTTCAGGTAAAAAGTCAGAATGTACTGAGAATAGTGGTTTATAGGTCATTGCACATTTACTTTATACTGATCAAAAGATGCAAGTAGCCGCACAGGATAATCCCAAGGTAAAACATTAAGCCCAAACTGCTGCTGCTCATCAAAACGTTCATCAAACTTTATCCATGACTCACCCAAAATTTGATTAGATAGCTTACATAATGCTCTAATTCTAGGAGTATAATCATTAGGCATTAAAGGTAAATATACTGTTGCATTAGAAAAGTCTTTATGAATGTCAGGGTATTCTTTCCATATCTTTTTGATATCTTTTTGGGTTAAGCTTTTAATAGACTTCTTAACAAACTTACCATAAAGAGGATCTACAATGTAATCGACTCCCATATGAGATATTTCACAAATTGTATGTCTAGAAACTTGAGTTTGAGAATCTCTTAAATACACAATCTTAACAGATCCACCAAGTTGAGTTATCATTTCTGCCAAAACCCAACATTGACGATCGCAGACCCCATAACCTCGTTCCCATATCTGTATAGGAAAAGCACTCTTATCTTTGAATGAACTAGAACTCAAAATATTACGTCTCACCAAATCAAATGCAGATTTGACGGACTTTACATTATTTTCTTTCAAAATTGAAGAGAAAAACAATTTTTGTCTCAGGTAAAAAATATCAAAACCATCAAATGTCCTTCTTTCTAGAAAATCCTTCTTAACTCCACATCTCTCGAACCAAGAGGTTACATTCATCGATGGAGAGTTGATTTCATCTTCATCAAAAAGGCTATTTAATATGCTAAGTGCTTCTTTGTCTTTTTTTTGCTCAATTAAATGGTACAAATGTTTCAGGCCCACCGCTTCTGTATTGATTAGCTCTGAATCCTTTACTCGTTGATCACAAGCTAACGCAAGAAAAACTAAAAGTATGTATAAATATCTCATAAACAAAAATGGGCCTCCAAAGAGACCCAGTCAAGAACTACCTGTTAATTCTTTTAAATGTGAATTGCTTTTTTCACAGAATCCATCGCTGCTTCCATCGTCGCTTCGGACAATGTTGGGTGAGCATGAATTGTGTGAGCAATCTCTTCCCATGTAGCTTCAAGCTTCATAGCAAGACCAAGTTCTGCGATCATTTCAGTTGCATCATAACCAACGATATGAGCGCCGATGATAGCTTCTGTTTCGGCATCAAAAATAAGTTTGACCATACCTTCTGGATGACCAACTCCATGAGCTTTACCTGAAGCGGTAAAAGGGAATTTACCGATCTTAACATCTTTGCCTGCAGCTTTCGCGGCTTTTTCAGTAAGACCAACACCAGCAACCTGTGGTTGACAGTAAGTACAACCTGGAATTTGACCATAATCAACGCCGTGTTTAGCTTCGCCACAAATATGAGCTACAGCTATTTCGCCTTCAGCAGATGCTTTGTGAGCAAGCATTTGCTTACCAGCACAGTCACCAATTGCATAAATATTTTCATTTGAAGTTTGCTGGAACTCATTAACGAGAACATTTCCACGTTCATCAAGTTTTACACCAGCTTCAACAAGGCCAAATCCTGACGTGTTCGCTTTCATACCAACCGCAGAAAGAACAACATCTACTTCAAGTTCAGTTTCTTTGCCTTTCAGGCTTTCAAGAGTAACCTTGATTTTGCCGTCTTTGATAACTTCAACAGATTTAGTTTTTGTAGAAGTGTAAACGTTAACGCCTTGTTTCTTAAATTCTTTCTCAAGAACTTTTGCAGAGTCTGCATCTTCAACAGGAAGAAGCTGATCGACCATTTCAACGATGTGTACTTCAGTACCAATTGCATTGTAGAAATAAGAGAACTCAACGCCGATTGCACCAGCACCGATGACCAACATTTTCTTTGGTTGCTTCTTAAGTTCAAGAGCTTGGCGATAACTAATAATGTTCTTACCATCAACTTGTGCAAATGGAAGACTTACTGGTGATGCACCAGTAGAAACAATGATCTTATCTGTTTCAATTGTTGAAACATTTCCATCCGTATCTGTAACTTCGACGAGGTTTGAAGCGATGATATTCGCCGTGCCACGGATGTCCGTAACTTTGTTCTTTTTGAATAAGAACTCGATACCACCAGTCATAGTACCAGAAACATTACGTGAACGCTCAACGATCTTCTTAAGGTCAGCTTTAACGCCAGTAGCGCTAAGACCATAATCGCCAGCATGTTTCATAGATTGGAAAACTTCAGCAGATTTCAAAAATGCTTTAGTTGGGATACAACCCCAGTTAAGACAAATTCCACCAAGATGAGCTTTATCGATACAAGCAACTTTTTTACCTGCTTGACCAGCTTTAATAGCAGCAACATAACCACCAGGTCCTGCGCCGATAACTACAATATCAAATTTTTCAGACATTTGTTACTCCTTACAGTACCAGCTTAACCGGTGTTTCTAAATAGTTTTTAAGAGTGTTCATAAATTCAGCTGCAAGAGCTCCGTCAACAACTCTGTGGTCACAAGTAATAGTCAATTTACAAATACTGACTTCTTTTACTTCGCCATTTACCAGCTTAACCTGCTTGCTTGTACCAGCTACAGCAAGGATCGCGGCTTGAGGAGGATTTAGAATCGCTGTAAATGTCTCAACAGCACCGAACATTCCTAAATTAGAAATAGTAAATGAACCGCCTTGGTATTCATCTAGAGAAAGTGCTCCAGACTTCGCTTTACCAACTAGTTGACGAACATCTTTACCAATTGCCGCAAGGCCTTTAGTATCTGCAGAACGGACAATTGGAGTGATCAATCCATCAGGAATACTGACTGCAACCGAGATGTCTACGTCATTAAACTGACGAATGTACTCACCTTGATAAGCCGCATTCATTTCTGGATGCTGTCTAAGCGAAAGAGCAACAGCTTTAACAATGAAGTCATTGATCGAAATGCGAGTATCTTCCATAGAGTTCAGTTGCTGACGGATGTCTAGCATCTTATCCATTTCTACTGCAGTCGTTAGGTAAAATACCGGAACGCCAGCAGAAGCTTGGATCATTCTATCTGTAATAGCTTTACGCATTTGAGAAAGATTTACATCTGCAGCTGGTTCTGGTGCACGATTGACATAACCAACAAGACCTGAACCTTTTTGTCCTTCATTCATGCCATAACCGTTTGGTAGATTTTCGATATCTTCCATAACGATTCTGCTTCCAGTAGTCTTAGGTTCTACAGCTGAAAGATTAATCTTTCTTTTCTCTGCTAATTTCTTAGCCGCTGGTGAAACCTTTACATCTGTCTTGTCGCTCACAAAACCAATTGGTGGAGCTACACTTTTAGGTGGGTCAACAGCTGGAACAAACGACGCCATAACTGGGCCAGCAGCTGCCGGAGCAGGTTTAGCTTTAGGAGCCGAACTTTCTTCAGAAGAATCTTCTTCCTCAACAACTTCTTCAATTGCAGTTTCGGCAGCAAGCGCTTCATCTAATTCAGCTTCAAATTCTTCATCGGCTTCTTCTGTAAAAACCGCGATGACTTTACCAACTACAGCTTCATCACCTTCTGGTAAAACAATCTTACGAAGATAACCTTCGTCTAATGATTCGTAATCAACAGTTGATTTATCTGTTGCAATACTAGCGATAACCATACCTTCTTCGATAAGGTCGCCTTCTTTAACTTTCCACTCAGCAATTGTACCTACTTCCATTGTAGGGCTGAGACTTGGCAGTTGTATAATAATAGCTGACATCTTTTCCGCCTCTTACTTTCGGTACATTACTTTTCTTACACCAGCGACAATTTTCTCAACGCTAGGTAGTGATTCTGCTTCTAGATTCTTTGCATATGGCAGAGGATTTTCATTCTGGCTTACGCGAACTACTGGGTGATCCAAATCATCAAAACAAAGATCGTGAATCTGTGTGGCAACTTCTGAACCAAAACCACAGAAAGAGTGACCTTCTTCTGTCACAACTAAACGCTTAGTTTTTCTGACAGACTCAGCGATAAGATCTATATCAAGAGGTTTGATTGTACGTGGGTCAACGATTTCAACGCTGATACCTTCTTTGGCAAGAATGTCGGCTGCTTCTTGAGCAAGTATTACTTGTCTAAGGTGTGCAACAAGTGTTACATCTGTACCTTCACGCTTAATATCACCTTTACCGATTGGGATGATGTACTCTTCTTCTGGAACTTCACCTGTCATACCATAGAGAAATTCATTCTCTAAGAAGATGACCGGATTGTTGTCGCGAATAGCAGCTTTAAGCATACCTTTCGCATCGTATGGAGTGGCCGGAGCCATGACGATCAAACCAGGAATGTGAGCGTAAAAACTCTCAAGGTTGTGTGAATGCTGAGAAGAAACCTGAGCTGCAGCACCATTAGCGCCACGCATAACCATCGGAACATTAAATTGTCCCCCAGTCATGTAGTACATCTTCGCTGCGTTAGAAATAATCTGGTCAATTGCAACCAAAGAAAAGTTCCAACTCATATATTCTACAACTGGTCTAAGACCCATCATTGCAGCACCAACACCTAATCCCGTGAAACCACTTTCTGTAATCGGCGTATCTTTAACTCTTTCAGGTCCAAACTTATCTAGAAGACCTTTTGTAACTTTATAAGCACCATTGTATTCAGCCACTTCTTCGCCCATGATAAATACTTTACCATCTCTGAGCATCTCTTCTTCAAGGGCCTGGTTGAGTGCAGTTCTATATTCAATAACTGGCATTTAGGCGATCCTTATGCTAAAACGTGGGTTGCGACTTCGTCGAGTGGAGGCCATGGAGAATCTTCAGCGAACTTAACCGCATCTTTTATCTCAGCCTTAACTTCTTTATCAAGAGCTTTGTAAGCGTCTTCATCAATCCAACCAAGTTCCTGCATCTGAGCAGAAAAACGATTGATACAATCTTGATCCATGAAACTCTTGACTTCGTCTTTAGTGCGGTAAAGACCAGCATCTGAAACAGAGTGACCTTTATAACGGTAAGTAACCATATTGATGATCACTGGACGGCTAGTTTCACGAACTTCAGCGATGATGTCTTTCATCTTCGTGTAAACTTCAACAGCATCGAGACCATTGATCTCGTAACCTTTGATTCCGTAACCCGCAGCTTGATCTTGAATGTCAGTATTCGCTACAGCTCTTTTAGTAGCTGTACCCATGCCATATTGATTATTTTCACATATGTATATGCAGGGAATATCCCATAGAGCAGCCAAATTAACAGACTCGTGAAAAGTACCTTGTGCGGAAGCACCATCACCAAAGTAAGTGATATTTACAACTTTTTTGCCTTCGTATTTACCTGCAAATGCAGCACCAGTACCAACTGGGATCTGACCACCGACTATTCCGTGACCACCAAGGTGATTCAATTCTTTAGAGAAAACATGCATCGAGCCGCCTTTACCGCGAACACAACCAGTTACTTTACCGTACATCTCTGCCATGATTTCTCTGGCAGACATACCTCTTACCAAACCCTGTGCGTGGCAACGATATGATGTAACGAAAGAATCTTCTTCAGTTAAATGATTTAACGTACCAACAGCAACAGCTTCTTGACCAATATATGTGTGACAGAAACCTGTGATATGCTTTTGCTGATAGCCTTTCAAGCACGCTTCTTCAAAACGACGACAAACCAACATTTGTCTGAGCATTTTTAAAGCTTCTTCTTTTCCTATAGACTTCATAAAAAACCTGTCTTATTTTCAATTCAGGGATATCCGTAAAACAATACCCACTAAAATTACGATTATCGTAATATTCAATACTCGGATTTCAGAATCCTGTTAAACGGTGTTAATATATACACGTGTTTCATTCATTTGCAATGGAAAATTTAACCTGTAAATTATGCTAATACTGTCACAAATATATGAAGCTGAACTCATGTCCAATTTTTCTAATCTCCCACTAATAATTTTAGCATCTCAATCACCTCGCAGAAAAAAAATACTAGAACAAGCTGGCTTTAGTTTTAAAACTGTGGTTCCTGACACTGAGGAAAAAACTTTAGCTACAGCATCTGAAACTGTTTCTAGAAATGCCAGAATTAAAGCAAATACTGTCGCAAAAGATTACCCTGACCATCTAGTGATTGCGGCAGATACAGTTGTCTCTTTGGACGAAAAAATACTTGAGAAACCTAAAGACTTAAATGAAGCAAAACAAATGCTAAAACAACTCTCCGGTCGTTCTCACCAAGTCATTTCTGCAGTCTCTATATCTTTACAAAGTCAAAATATTGATTTCAGTGAGACAAGCGAAGTCTTCTTCAATGACTTAACAAGTAAAACAATTGATACTTACTTTTCAAAAGTAGACCCGTTAGATAAAGCCGGCGCCTATAACATAGACGAACATAAAGAATTAATCATCGATCACTTCACTGGTGAGTACGAAAACATTATGGGCCTTCCGATAACTATTTTAAAAGAAAACCTAAAAAAAATATAAATCGCTATTGCACGCCTTTTTCGTTTTTCTTAAGATTTAATACAGCCTACAAGCTAGAACTAAGATAAATACTAAGGAAGAGAAAAATGAAAAAGAACTCAAACAAGGGTTTTACCCTAATCGAACTACTAGTTGTTGTTGCCATCATCGGTATTCTCGCAGCAATGATCCTACCTGCTCTAGGTAAAGCACGTCAGAAAGCTAAACTGGC
This sequence comes from Lentisphaeraceae bacterium, assembly GCA_021232515.1. Lineage (GTDB taxonomy): Bacteria > Verrucomicrobiota > Lentisphaeria > Lentisphaerales > Lentisphaeraceae > JAKVBD01. The sequence continues at coordinate 5,409 of JAJPOQ010000064.1, read as the reverse complement.
GAAGTGTAAATCACGCCTTAAACAGGTAGGTACAACTGTTGCCATGTATTATTCTGATGGTACTACAAGCGCTCTACCTCCAGGGGTTACATATAATTATGTTGCTGATAGTGGTACAATATTACAATTTAATCCTGACACTAACACAAATCCTGTAGTTGTATTTGACGTTGATACCTCTATCATTACGTGCCCTGTTATTAACCCAAGTGACGATAATTACCGATTTGGCTGGTCTTATGATGCAGGTGAGTCTTATACTGGCGACAGCAATTCTGAGTTAGCTAGAGATAACACTGCTGATCCAGGCGGCTCAGGCGCGCACCCAACTGGCCTTACTATTCAAAATGTCTATCAAGATGGACATGTTCAATAAAAGCTAATTTGCTGATTCTTTGGGGAAGCATAACAATGCTTCCCTTTTTTATTTTAGGAAAATCTAATGAAAAAATTTACATTAATTGAATTATTAGTTGTTGTAGCCATCATCGGTATTCTTGCTGCAATGATTCTACCTGCCTTAGGGAAGGCTCGCTCAAAAGCTAAAGAAGCTAAATGTAAATCTAATTTAAAAAATATCGGTACTCTCACAAGTGCTTACTTTGCCGATGGAGTAGATGCGACTTTGCCGAATGATTGGTTATCTCCCGACTCTCCTATAGGTTTTGACACTAATCACTTAACCTGTCCTGTCAAGACTACCCTTCTGTATGAAAAACATGCGATGTCCCAAGACGGTGATACATATACTGGCTTTGCTGTTTCTGGCTTAGCTCAGGATCCAACAACCCCACACACTTCAAACACATCTTATACTGTCTATCAAGACGGAGCTGTTCGCTAAGATTTCTTCTTTCGGACTCTTAACTCACCTTTGTGGCTTGTGAAGTTTTTTGCATAAGCCTTTGCTTCTTTATAAAGTTCTTCTTGAGAAGCAATATTTACCTTGAACTTTTTACGCTCATAAAGACCATTCTTTAGAAGTTTATGAGCATGTAAAGTATCTGCAAAGTAAATCTGCAGTATCTTTTTTATACGCTCACAATGGTCTCTATCAATCACTTTAAACATGAGTTCTACACGTTTTTCTAAATTACGTGTCATTAAGTCTGCACTTGCCAAAAACATTTCTTCTTTGCCATTATTTCTAAAGTAGTAGATTCGACTATGTTCAAGAAAACGACCAACTATACTTATGACTTCGATGTTTTCGCTTAGCCCTTTTACACCGGGAACTAACATACAGACGCCACGTATATTGAGCTTAATTTTCACGCCAGCATTAGACGCTTTGTAGAAGGCTTTAATTATTTCTGGATCTGAAATAGAGTTAGATTTGGCTATTATTTCCGCGGTACCGCCATTCTTCACTATATCTATTTCACGCTCGATCATACTCAAAAGTCGAGCCTTGAGTAAAGTTGGTGCCATAGTTAATAAAGAGAGGTTTGGTACTGTCGAGTAGCCTGTTATAGCATTGAAGAATAGACATGCTTCGTATGTCATGTCATCTCGACTGGTCAAAAGAGCCAAGTCACCATAGATTTCGGCGGTCTTTTCATTGTAGTTTCCTGTACCTAAGTGAAGATAACGTCTTACCTTGTCTTCTTCTCGACGAATAACCATGAAGAATTTACAGTGAACTTTTAGCTCAGCTACACCATAAATAACGTTGGCACCGACTTCCTCAAGTTTTTGAGCCCATACAATATTTTGACCTTCATCAAAACGAGCTTTAAGCTCAACTAAAACTGTAACTTCTTTCTTATTTAATGCTGCTTTCAATAATGCATTTACTATCGGAGAGTCACCACTTGTTCTATAAAGTGTCATTTTTATAGCTATAACTGAAGGATCAGAAGCTGCTTTTTGAACCATTTCTATAACTGGGTCAAATTTTTCATAAGGGTGATGAAGAAGAATATCTTTCTCTTTGACAGCTTTAAATATATCTGGCTCATCCATCAAGTCTCTAGGCTGACATGGAGACCACTGACTCAACTTAAGATTTGGGTAACCTGGGAAAAAGCTTAAAGAAAATAAAGACTTAAGGTCCAGTATTCCATCGATGTCATAAACAGCTTGCTGCGATATTTCTAAAAGCTCTACAAGTTTTTCTCTTATAGATTTACTGTCTTTATTAATTTCTAAACGAATAGGAAAACTTTTTTCACGATGAATCAAAACTTCACGCATCGCTCTCAAGAAATCTTTATCGTCATCTTCATCAACTGACAAGTCCATGTCTTTTGTTACGCGAAACGCACAATCTTCGAGGATTTCATAACCTGGGAAAAGCTGATTGCCACACATCTTGATGATATCTTCAAGAAGTATCAAGCGCTTTACACCTTCATCGGAAGGAAGTTCATAAAATCTATTTAACGATGAAGGAATTGGAGCTACAGCAAGATGCGTTTCGCCCTCTCCATCTCTTAACCAAAAAGCGACATAAAGCTGGAGGTTTACAAAACTTAAAGCTGATTTACTTGTCTCCGCTTTCATCGGAGTCATAACAGAAAATACTTCACTTTGAAAAAGCGACTTTATGTAAGAGATGTCCGTATCTTCAAGATTCTTTGTCGTACAGAACTTTATACCTTCTTTTGCCAAACTCGGTAAAAGTTTATTGCCTAGAAAATCATATTGCTCTTGAACCAATTCATGAGTTCTTTTAGCAATCTTCTCCAACAGGTTCTCAGCTGAAATCTTTGAAGGGCAAGAGTATTCTATATCTTTTAAAATAGCACGCTTTACACTCGCTACTCTAACCATAAAAAATTCATCAAAATTAGAACTCGTAATACATAAAAACTTAAAGCGCTCTAGAAGAGGGTAACCATCTCTAAAAGCCTCATCTAAAACTCTTTTATTGAATTCAATCCAACTCAATTCTCGATTGAAAAACTTACTCGATTCATCTTTTTTCAAAATCTATTACTCCCACTGGATATAGATATATTCAATCCATAAACTTCTTCAAATAAATCCCCTTTGTTTTCAAGAGAGACTTTTTCTAAACTTAAATCAACTTTGCCTTCGCACTGTATAGCGAAAAGTTCACCAGATAAACTTGCCTTCTCTACTTTAACTCGCTGTGTATGAGAAGAGTCTATCGCATCTGCGATTCTTAAAATTGCCGCTAGTTTCATGATGATCATTCTTGTCTGCCAATCAAGGCTATGAAACTCTGTATGAGAGGAAACTGGCAATGCTTTTCGATGGTAACGGACAACATGTGAAACTACATCTATATCATCTTGGTTTAGGCCAAATAACTCTGAATTTCTCACGATGTAGTAACTATGCTTATGATGTGCACTCTCATTGATAAAAGTACCGACATCATGCAAGATTGCAGCTACTTCTAAAAGGACTCTATGACGCTCTTCGAGCGCATGAGACTTTTTCAATTTATCAAAAAATAACTTCGACATTTTCGCAACATGACTAGAGTGAGACGCATCATAATAATACTTCTTACCAAGGCTTTTGGCTGAAGCGATAACTTGATTTCTAAACTTTCGTCGAGCAACCTTACCTCGACCTCCCAGTGAAAGTAAAACCCCGTCTCGAATACTTACGTCTGGAATCAAAATTGTCTTTGCCGTTGTTCTTTCAAAAATGCCTGAATAAACTGTCAACAAGGCATTTAAAGACTCTGCATCAGTTATCGAAAATAAAAACTTTGCGGCTATTTCTTGAGGTGTTGAAGATCTGACCTCCTGGCGGAAATCACGAAATTGCTTAGCAGTAATTTCCCATAAACTTTTACGGCGTTCACCAATCTTCGAAGCTAGTGACCGCAACTCTCCTCCAAGAGCAACCATAAAATGAGCATTTTTAAAAGGGTACTCATGCTCATACATATCCAACGTTGCTTCTACGTTGTCATGAATTATCCCACAAACAACATCTACAGATCCAGGTAAACTTTTTAACTGTTGTTCGATACGGACTGTTCCCATGCGAAATGTGTGAGAAACTACGACAGAGCCTCGATGAAGAAGCATAATTTCACTACTTCCACCGCTTACTTCAACTATCACTGAATTTGCTTGATTAAAACGAGGCCATGACTCTTTCATGGCTGCTTGTACAGCTGTATATGTAAGTTGATTTGCTTCTGCGCCTTCAATTACGCGAACTTTAAAACCTGTACGTAGAAAGACTCTATCGATAAAAACATCTTTATTGTGAGCTTCTCGCAAAGCACTAGTTCCAATAACTTGAGTCGCTTCAGGTGAAATTTTCCATGTTTTTAAAATGTCCCTAAAGTCCGTTAGGATCTTAAGGCTCTCTAGCATTCCTTCTCGAGAGATTTCTTGATCGTGAAATACATCTCTACCCAACTCAACTTTCTTTTCGAAACTATCAATTGGACGCCACTTCATCGTTGGATCTTCTGACTCTTCTGCAATGAGCATGCGAATCGCACTTGAACCGATATCTATAACAGCTGAAATAATGTTAGCTTTTTTCTTCACAGGAAATCTCAAATAAAATGACAACCTCATAATCTACAGTTTCGAGAGAATAGATGAAACAGGTAAATATAAAAAATAGGTTAATTTTGAGCTTAGAATTGGGGGAAATGAAAAAGGAGAAGCCCGGCGCTTCTCCTTTTTACCTACAAGACAGAAACTAAGAAAAATAAATCCCTAGTCTATATGACAATAACGGCAATTTTTGAGATTTACACAACATTTTTAAAAAAATATCAAAAATTGTTAATTGCTATATAAAAATCACTTATGATAACTTTGTTAATTTTTAGAGTACCATTCAGCGGCTTTACGCAAGCCTGTATTCAAATCAGTCTGAGGATTGTAGCCAAGTAAAGTTTTTGCATTGCTTATGTCTGCAACATAGTGAGTGACTTCACCAACTCTTGCATCTTCAAAAGTGACATCTGCTTTAACATCCAGCTCTTCTTGGAATACATCCGACACCGTATAAAGAGGATTACCTTGACCGTAAGCAAGGTTAAAAGTTTGGTTATAAACTTCATTTCTCAAGATTCGCTCAACACCACGAGAAATACCATCTACACAATCGTCGATGTATGTAAAATCAAGAATCTTATCGCGACCGTAAACTGTTATGGGCTCACCATTTTTGATCTTTTCATAAAACAAAGGAATGACTCGCTCCATCCTATCAATATCATTATCATAACGGCCATAAACATTACTAAATCTAAAAACGATGTACTTCATATCATAACAACGGGAATATGAGTAAATAAACGCTTCACTAGAAATCTTGCTGGCTGAATAAGGACTTTCTGTTGTAGAAAAGCTCGCCATATCTTCGTTCGTTTCATAGCGCTTTATATCGCCATAAACTTCACGAGTAGATGAAAACACTAGAGGAACATTATTTTGACGGCAATATTCAATAACATTG
>JAJPOQ010000044.1 GCA_021232515.1 Lentisphaeraceae bacterium | reverse complement strand
AAAAGACAAAGACATCGCCGATTTCGAAGCGACTCTTTGGTACAAACTGACTACTTCAAACAATTCTGGTGTTATTTACCGTGCTGAGCAGATCGATGATCCTTCTCTATTCAGAGTTAAAGGTTATCAAGCTGAAGGCGAAAATGACATGCTTAAAGGCGGCTTCATGTATGATGAAGCAAGAAGAGCATGGATCGCTAATCCAGGTGAATTCGTCATCGTTAAAAGCAAGAAAGACAAAAAAATCGTCGGTCAAGTAAATGACCATGAAAAGCTTATCGAGAAGAAATTTTTAAATGACAAAGAGTGGAACTTTTACCGCATCGTTGCTCGTGGTAACCACTTCATGCACTACATAAACGGTGAACTCGCAATCGAGCTTATCGACGTTGACCCTGTAGACGCAAGCCGCACTGGTGCGTTCTGTCTACAAATCCACGCTGGTAAACCTATGACTGTATTCTTCAAAGATGTGGTCGTTGATAAGTACAAGAAACTTTTTGGTAAAACGCAAGTTCTTTTCATGGGAAGCCTAAAAGGCTGGAACTCAGCAAACGCTAAAACTGAAACTAAACCTTATAACTCTCCTATGGAGCGTGGCTTAGTTGTTCGCGGCTACGATCCTAAGAAGAAACTTGAAGCGACGTCTGTTGCTATCGACAATGGTTTCATTTCTAGAAAGCTTCCTAAAGACGAAGGTTTAGTTCGTTTCCACGTTAAAGGAAATGCTTCTATCCAGCTTGGCGACCAGACTTTTGTTCTACCTGCTGTTGAAACAAACATAGATGGTTTCAACCAAGTTGAGCTACTTATGAAAGATGGCAAAGTTGATTTTTCTGTAAATAACACAACTATCAGCACAAGTTCATTCAATGGTCAAGAACTAAAAGTTTTTGCTGCAAAAGCTTCAGTAAGAAACGTCATCTTCTTACCTTTCCAGAAGTAATCCCTCTGTGATTTTAGGTGCCGGAACTAATTCGGCACCTATTCTTCATTATTTACTTCAGAGATCTCCAAGAGTTCTCTCGGTAAACTCTCTTTAGGCTTCACGCCCAGTTGCTCCAAATCTGAAGATAACTTGATCAAGTTCCCTCTTCCTGTTGCCAATCTCTTTAAAGCTTCGTCATAGTGCTTACCTGCCGAACTCAGTGCATCCCCAACTTTTTGTACTTCTTGAACAAATAAGACAAACTTTCGGTGTAGTTGCTCCGCTTTTTTTGCAATGGCTTGAGTATTTTGATTTTGATTTTCATACTGCCACAGTTTACTAATCGTCCGTAAACTCACTAGAAGTGTCGATGGCCCTACAAGCATGACATTTTTCTTCATAGCTTCTAAAAGTAAGCCTTCGTCTTCTTCTAGCGCTAATCGGAAAGCGCCCTCCATAGGCATAAAAAGTAAAACATAGTCAAGCGTACGAAGTTGAGCTATGTCTTCATAAGACTTCGCACTCAAACCTTTTATATGATTTTGAACTGACAACAAATGCTCTTTGGCAAACTGTTTTTTCAGCGTCAAATCATCTTCTGAACAGTACTTTTCATAGGCGACAAGAGAAACTTTTGAGTCTATCACTACGTCTTTATCGTCTGGTAACCTCACAACTACATCTGGTCTTTGTAACTGCCCATCTTCAGTTCTATGACTTGACTGAACAAAGTACTCTCGACCTTTTTGAAGACCTGAACTTTCTAAAATCCGCTCTAAAATCAACTCGCCCCAAGCACCTTGGCTTCTAACATCGCCCTTCAAAGCATTGGTTAGATTAAGCGTTTCTTGGCTCATCTGAGCATTGAGTTTTTGAAGGTTTGTTATTTCAGTTTTTAAGGAATGCCTTTCTCTCGTTTCTTTTTCGTAGGTCTCTTCAACTTTCTTTTTAAACTGACCTATTTCTTCTTTTAATGGACTCAGTAGAAACTTAAGCTTCTCTTGATTTTGATCCGTCAATTTCTCGGTGTTTTTTGAAAGGATTTCATGGGATAACTGCTGAAACTCAAGTTTCATCTGTTTTTTGGAACTTTCAAAATCGGCCAGTCTTTGAATACTTTGACGCTTCTCTTCTTCAAGCTTTACTTCGAGTTCTGCTAAACGTTCGCGAAACACACCCTTTTCATCCAACAACTCATCTATTCTCTTATCGCTTTTCTCAAGTGTGGCATATACTTGAACAAACTGCTCTTCCTTATTTTTTAGACGCTCTTCAAGCACGAGTAGATCTGAGCTTTTAGAGGCCAACATGGAACGGCTTCGAAAGTACCATATGCAACTAGCTAGTAAAGAACCTATTGCTATTCCAACAACAAAATAAACTATATCCAAAGCATTATCCTTTACTCCATACCTATTTTCATATATTTTACTTATACTCTGTGTTATAACGATTCAACTCAACATGTGCATAAAAAATGCGTTGTATCTTCAGAGTTAGGAAATTAGGGAAAATCAATGAAATTTTTAGCTATCATGTTGCTTGTACTTACCACAGAGTCTTTAAAAGCGACCGAGCACAATATTTATATAGATGCAGATTTCAGCCACTACACTACTTCAAGTAAATCGATATTTATGGGCATCAAAACTGCACTAGAGTATAAAAAAGAATCTCTACAGAGCTTAAACATAAACCTTATTCAACTAGATCATAAAGCGAATAGTCGACGCAGTTTAAAGAACCTAAAGGCCATTCAAAAAGATCCAAAAAGCCTGGTGACTTTTTCTGGAATGCACTCACCTCCAGTTCTTGCGAACAAGAAGTTTATCAACGACAACAAACTACTTTTCTTCAGTCCATGGGCCGCAGCTGCCCCGATAACAAGAACAACGAATGACGAAAATTGGATTTTTAGAGTGTCTGTAGATGACTCAATTGCAGGAGACTTTCTCGTTAGTAGCCTAGTTGAACTAGGTTATAAAAAGCCCTTCCTATTACTAGAACAGACTGGTTGGGGACAATCAAATTTCAAAACTATGAGTCGAGCTTTAGAATCAAAAAAAATACAAGCTCAAGGAGTTGAGTTCTTTAACTGGGAACCCACTGAAGTCAGTATAAATACCAAGATTAGAAAGATAATTGAATTAAAGGCTGACTGTATCTTATTTGTAGGCAATGCAAACGAGGGGCAAGTCTTTGCCAATGCTCTCCAGAAATTGAATGTCAAGGTACCTGTACTTTCACACTGGGGCATAAACGCTGGCGGATTCTTTAAAAATATCACCCCCGAAATTTTAAATGATCAGAAATGGAACTTTATCCAAACCAAATTTTCATTTATAAATTCTCCTCAAGAAAAACTTCATAAAGAAGTGCTCGCTCTTGCACAAAAGCTTTTCCCACAAGAAATAAAAGATAAAGACATCCAATCTTCAACAGGGTTTATACATGCCTTTGATGCAACCTTGCTGATCGTACAAGGAATAGAACAAGTTGGCACGAAAGAACTCAACGCGACAACACTCAAACAATCCTTAGAGAATTTACAAAAAAGTGTTAACGGTCTTGTAAAAACCTATAAAAAACCTTTCTCCCGACACACTGGGAAAGACGAGTTTGCCCATGAAGCTCTCGGCATAGACGACCTGCGTCTTGGATACTTCAACACAGAAGGACAAGTCCTCCTAAATGAGTAAAGAAAGTAAATATAGACTCTCCATCTTTCAGGCTACATTCCTTGCATTTGTAGTCTTTGGTTCACTTATTCTTGGGGCATTTGTCTTTACGATTAACGCCAAGTTGGACAAGTCTATTGAAGGTAAGATAAACGAGTATGCTGAAGTCCAATCGAAACAGATGCAAATCTCTATTTCAAATTTTTTAGAAACTCATAAGTACATATTGAAAGGCTACTCAAACTTACCCATTCTCAAACAAGCTGTCGTCCAGCCTGAGTCTCACTTAGAGAACGCTGTAGACCTCATGAAGTCTTTTACATTTATAGGTAAGAAGCATACGCTCATTCTAGTCGATTTTGAAGGTAGTGTCATTCATATCGACGATCAAAACTCAAATATCTCTAAATCCATCCCTGCTGACCTGACAAAATTCATTCAAAAAGGCAACACTTTTCTGCTCGACCATCTAACCCATGAAAGTCAAACCTATATGGTCATTGGTTCGGAAATCATCCTAAAAGGTTCCATCGAAGGTGCCATGCTCCTCGTCCTTCCCTTAGATGCTATTTTGAAACAATACCTCAGTGCCAGTATTGACTTTGAACTTTATATGAATGACAAACTATTAACTCCTAAAATCAATACCGCCGATAAAAAGTATATTTCAAAAGACACTCCTATTAACTCTGAACTATCGATTACAACATTTACTTATACGAGTGAAATACTCGAAGCAAATAACGATTTTGCCAAAAGTCTCATCCTTAACATCATTATCATACTTGTTGTCTTTCTGATCATTCTACTTTTCATTGTCAACAAGAACTTTATCTTACCGGTCACAAACCTTTCAAAGATGACCCACGCCATAGCTCATAATACTGAAAATATCCATACCCCAAGCCACTCTTTCATAAGAGAGTTAGAAAGTCTAAAGCTAGACTTCAAAGATATGTCTATTTCTCTAGAGCAAAGGTCTTTTGCTCTAAATCAAGCAAATGAGTCACTTGAATCCAAGGTTGAAGAAAGAACTAAAGAATTAAAGAAAAAAGCAAAAGAGCTCGAAGAACTCAGTAAATATAAATCCGAATTTTTGGCACGAATGAGTCACGAAATAAGAACTCCTATGAATGCCATAATTGGTTACGTCGAAATCCTTCAAGAAAGTAACCTCTCTGACGAAGAGCACGAACATTTACAAATAATCTACAACTCTTCCGAAGCCTTACTTACAGTCATTAATGACATACTAGACTTCTCAAAAATCGAAGCCGGTATGATGAACATCGAAAATGTTCCTTTTAGCATTTCAAGTATCATCAAAGATGTGAGAAATATGTTCACCAAAACAGCTGACGACAAAGGATTAGAACTTATACTGAGCGACAACTGCTTCGATGAGAACTGGTTTAAGGGTGATCCTCATAGACTACGACAAATACTTATCAATCTAACCGGTAATGCTCTTAAATTTACAGAAAGTGGTTTTGTGAAACTTGAGCTCGACCTAGAAGACTCAAAGTTCAGCATAAACGTAATTGACTCTGGAATAGGCATTCAAACCGATAAGATCGAACAAGTCTTCAACTCATTTTCTCAAGCAGAAGGTTCGATTACGAGGAACTACGGCGGCACTGGACTTGGCTTACCGATCAGTCGAAACTTAGCCGAACTTATGGGCGGAATACTGACCGCTAAAAGTAACATAGGTGAAGGCTCCACATTCTCTCTTAGTTTAAATTTGGAAAGAACTGAAGCAACAATCAAAGTCGATAAAAAAAGCACTATCATCCCGTGGACTACAACACCAGAAGTTTTACTTGTCGAGGACAACTTAGTCAATCAAAAGTTAGCCCTAAAAACTCTAACAAGACTAAACTGTAAAGTCACAACCGCACTAAATGGCGAAGAAGCCATCGATCAAATAAATAAAGCTCCTTTTGACTTAGTTTTGATGGATTGTCAAATGCCTGTCTTAGATGGATTGACAGCTACGAGAAGAATTCGCAAAGACCCTAAATGGGCAAAACTAACGATCATAGCTTTCACGGCAAATGCAACAACTGAAGAGATCGCCGAGTGTTATGAATGTGGAATGAACGACTATATTTCTAAACCATTCAAAAAAGAACAGTTTGTCGAAAAACTAGCAAAGTGGCTGGGCCATATTAGTTAATATCTGAAAGAATCTGTAAGAAACGCTGAGCGAAAAAACCATCTCCGTAGATATTTTTGGACTTCTCTAAGCGTTGCAAAAAACTCTTCTGTTTTGACGCTTGGTATGCTTTCTTAAGTCTACTCAATTCAAAACTACTATTTAGCACATTTATATTTTGTTCTCGCCCTGCTTGCCTCTCACCAACATTTATTACCGGAAGATCAAAACTACCAGCTTCGATTATTCCACTAGAACTATTACCGATGACCACATCCGCATGACGTAAAGCATTTACATATAAAAAGCCACCAAGACTTTGACGATAATAAATATGGGGAAGTTCCGCTAACTCATGAATCATGTCTAAAAGCTCTTCATGCCCTTTATCAGCACAAGGGGCTGTGATAAGAACATTGCAGTCTAACTCAGCTAGAAATGTCTTAATACTTTGAACTGCGTTTAAGTGCTCTTTATTATCATGCTTAGTCTCCGGATGAAAAGTAACTAAAGCAAAAGGTTCTTCAGAAAAACCGACTCTCTCACAAAAGGTGGATCGCTCTAAAACATCTACTTGCTGAATCAATTCTAAATCGGGTGCTCCGGTCAAAAACACCTGCTCTCTTTTTGCGCCTCGAGAAACAACTTTTCTCAAGCACTCTTCCGTCGCCACTAAATGAACTGAAGAAAGTACCGTTATCGCATCACGAATCTGGTCGTCAATTGCACCTAAAGTCGTGTAGCCTCCACCAATATGAATAATGGGGACTTGATTGAATGAAGCTGCTTGAGCAGCTGCTAACATCTCGAAGCGATCTCCAAGGATCACACAGGCATCAATACTTTCTTTCTTAAAATATGAAGATAAGCCAGTAAAAATCTTGGCTGAGCTTTCTGACATATCTCCTGAAAAACTTATTTGTTCGGAAACTTCAAAGCTTGCAGCTTCTATCTCAGCTAAACTATTGCCAAATACTGAAGAACTATGATTGCCCGCTACTATAAGTTTCAATTCATGCTCACCACTATTCTTGACTGCGTCCATCGTCGGTCTTAAACGACTAAAATCTGAACGTGCAACAGTTATGAAGGCAAGATTCATTTCTAAGAAAAATCCTCTTCAGTCAATATATGATTTTTCGGCAAGTCTCTTGTTAGTTCTTTGCCTATTACTTTTTCAAAGTCAAATGCACGGATCCCTGTACCAGGCCTTTTTGCCGTCAGGTTTTCCATACTTATTTTCGAACCTTTAGTTAAGTCTTGATTCAACACCAAACTCTTTCGCGCCACTTTTGCGACTTCTAACTCGACTGGGTAAGGTACTTTCTCTCCATGACCTAAACAAAGTTCAATTTTTCGAATACCATCAACCAAAGCACGCAGTTCTTCTGGTAACATACTTGCTTCTTGATCCGGTCCTGGTAAACTGCGATCTATTGTAAAGTGCTTCTCTATGACTTCAGCTCCATGAGCAACGGCCGCAAGTGACACCTCTATACCTGCAGTATGGTCCGAGTAACCTACTGGCAAACCAAACTCATCCGACAAAGTTTTCATAGCCTTTAAATTTACATTCTTCACTTCTGCAGGATACTGAGTCGTACAGTGTAAGACAGTCACTGGACCTGATTGGTTCTTCTTCAAAAAGTCTAATGCTTCTCGAACTTCTTCGAGGTCACACATGCCGGTTGAAATGATCAATGGCAGTTTTGTTTCTGCAGCAGCCTTAAGTACAAATGGATTGACTGTCTCGCCTGATGGTATCTTGAGTCTTTTTAAACCAATTTTATGAAGAGAGTAAGTACTCGGTACATCAAATGGGCTGCTCATAAACTCAGCTCCGGCATTTTCCGTATAACGCTTCAGTTCTATGGTTTCATCAAGACTGAGTTCTAAGCGTCTGGCCAATTCTAAAAAGTTTTCAGCATCATCACCCATGTAGTCTGCAAGAGGTGTTTTATCTGTCATAACCTCATCAGCTATGTACGTTTGAAACTTTACGACATCTGCTCCAGATTCTATAGCTGAATCAATCATTTTCTTTGCTAGTTCTATGTCACCGTTATGGTTTACGCCAATTTCAGCAATAATAAGACAAGGCATTTTAAAATCCTGTTAAAATTCGTTTGACATATTCAACGCACATAAGGTGCCTACCGACTTTATTCTTTTGAATTATTCCGGCAATCTCATATTTAGACCCTTTTTTTTCTTTCAAAACAAAAAAAAGTTTCATACAATAATTCCGGTTAAGAGACAGATTCTAAAGAAAACTTAACTTAAGTTGCTCCTGAATGTCAATTCACTTACCGCACCCGGCAATGGTAGGTGAAGTTCAGGAGCAACGTTTTCTTCCTCCCCCGCTTCTCCTTATAACTCAAAGAAATCCCAAAGCTATTTAAATCTTTATTGGTAAAATTGTTGGCTGAATATAAACTGTGGGAAATTAAACGATTTAACCACTGGATTATAAAGATGAAAGTACTTGTAGTTGGTGGCGGTGGCAGAGAACATGCAATCGCTTGGAGATTCAACAAAGACGAAAATGTTTCTAAAGTTTACGCTGCTCCTGGCAACCCAGGAATGAAAAATGTCGAGTGCATCGATATTACCGATTTTGAAGAGCTCGCTAACTTTGCTAAAGAAAACGACATCGGTCTAACTATGGTTGGTCCTGAAGTTCCTCTTTGTGAAGGTATCGTTGATGTATTTAAAGCTAAAGGACTTAAGATCTTTGGTCCTGACAAAGCTGCTGCTCAACTTGAAGGTAGTAAGTCTTTCTGTAAAGACTTCATGGTTAAGTACGACATACCAACTGCTGAAAGTGCTACATTCACCAACGAAGCTGATGCTTTAGCGTACATCGAAGAAAAAGGTGCTCCTATTGTTGTTAAGGCTGACGGTCTTGCAGCTGGTAAAGGCGTGATCGTTGCTGAAACTAAAGAACAAGCTCTAGAAGGTGTTAAAAGCTGCTTCGAAGGTTCTTTTGGCGATGCTGGCTACAAAGTCGTTATCGAAGAATTCCTTGATGGTGAAGAAGCTTCTATCTTTGCTTTCCTTGATGGCAAAAGCAGTGCAACTCTTGCTTCTTCACAAGACCACAAAAGAGCCTATGACGGCGACTTAGGCCCAAACACTGGCGGCATGGGTTCATACTCTCCTGCTCCAGTTGTAACTGATGAAGTTATGGAAATGGTTCAAAAAGAAGTTTTGGACAATGTTACTCGTGGTCTTCAAGAAGAAGGTCTTTACTACCGTGGTATCATCTTTGTTGGTCTTATGATCAAAAACGGTGTTCCAAAAGTTCTTGAGTTCAATGTTCGCTTCGGTGACCCAGAAACTCAAACTGTTCTTATGAGACTAGATAGCAGCCTTTCTGAAGCGATGCTAGCGACTGTTGAAGGTCGTTTAGATGAAGTAGACTTCAAATGGTCTGAAGATCCAGCTTGCTGTGTTGTTCTCGCGTCTGGTGGTTACCCTGGTAAATATGCTAAAGGTCACACTATTACTGGATTTGATGAAGCTGAAGAAAATGGTGCTGTTGTTTTCCATGCTGGTACTTCTCTAGTTGATGGCAACATCGTCAACACTGGTGGACGCGTTCTCGGTGTAACTGCTCGTGGTAAAGACATAAAAGAAGCTGTCGACAAAGCATACGAAGCCGTTAGTAAGATCAAGTGGCAAGACGTTATGTACAGAAAGGATATAGCTTACAGAGCAATCGAAAGATTAAATAAGTAAGCTACATTCAAATAAACTTTTAAGGCTGGCCTTCGGGTCAGCCTTTTTTATTCCCCAGACTTCAGCAAATACTTCTCTACTGCCGCCATAGAGTAAACTAGAGGGTACATCTTCTCATCGTACCAGAGTGATGCAAAATACAAGCCTATAGGACTACTGGTAAATTTCACGCCACCTTCTGTCAACGTCAAAAGCCCTTGCATCCCTTTATCAGCTTGCTCAGGATAGTGACCAGATGAAATAAGAGCATTTGTACCTAGTGCAGTTTCTTCAATACTTGCAGGCGATTTAACCGCACCACCCCATGTTCCATCCACATTCTGAGCTCCAATCAACCAAGACTCACCTTTTTTAAGTATGTCTGCAAAATCAAAATCGGTTAAGCCACACTCATTTAAAGCGATAACAACTTGAGCTGTTCCATAAGTTAAATTGACTTGCCCCTCTGTTTGTTGATTACCAAACCACAAAGGCTGCCATGAACCATCACTTCGCTGAACATTTGTTAAATACGTCAACATCTTTTTTATTGAAGTATGCATCTCTGCCTTTAGTCCTGGGATGTCGTTTTCCCATTCAATGAAAGCACGAATAACATGGGCCGTTATATCTGGGCAACTTTTATCAAAAGGCAACTTTCCCCAACCATGACAAAAAGTCGGAATGCCACCATCGGAGTTCTGTAAACTGATCAACCAACGAATGCCAAATATAGCTTCCGCGATAGGCATATGTCCCTTCTCTGAGAGACGTCTTAACGCTACAAGAGCACCGGCTGTATCATCTGCATCCGGCACAGCTCCAGGGAGTGGTGACCAGGCAAAACCACCAGGTTCGGCATTGGTATATGGGTGAATTTCTTTATGCTGTTGAGCCAGTAAAAACTTTTTAAGGTCACGCTTGGAGTATTTATCTAACCAAGTCGCCTTGTCATTTTCCGTTAGTGCATTGGCCGTCAAGGTTGTCACCCAAGTATGAAGGTGAGTATCTATTGGCAAACTACCATCTTGACGTTGTGAGTTCTTTAGAAAACTAGCACATTTCTCCGCCACTACATGACTTTTGTGTCCACTATTTGAAAGAGCCATGAGAACAAAACCTGTTAACGGACTTGCTTCAAGGAAGCCACCATTTTCCGGCTGTATTGATTGAAGTTTATTTAGAGCTTTATTTACCGCTCCACTTCTGATGTAGCTTAGTGGATTCAAAAAGCTTCGGCGATGCTTAAAACGAACTATTCCTATAGCGATGAGCGCCGGCAAAGCATAACTGACAACATCTAACTTAAGATTCTTGAAGAACTTTGAAGGAAATACAGAAAGCTCAAAAGGGAGTTGCGGAATCCTTTTCCAGATACTTTTATCTTCTCCAAAGCAACCGGCCAAAGTACAAGTTGTGAGAATGGGAACTGAAAATGTATGATCATCTCCATAAAAGCTTAAGACTTTATCAATGATCTTATCTGGCTCTAACGAACCTGCTTCTTTAGAAATATAGGATTCTATTTTTGAAATAGTTTTTTGATCATCTCTACCAAGCTTGGTGCTGACAGAAAAGGCCGCCCACACCAAAAGAGTTGTACTTATATTTCCTGGGCTTGCAACTGTGTCTCCGTAGCTGCCATCTTCATTAATATTTTTAACCAACCAATTCAGACCTGACTTTATCTCGACCACATACTGATCTTGATCAAACTGAGATAATGAAAATATACCAACTGCAGTTGAAAGAGCACTACTGGAAAGTTCACCTTGCCAAGAGTCTTCTTTTTTTTCTGCGAAGATGCGACTAATCAACTTTAATTGAAAGCCTTTAACTTCTTCCTTTAGAGATAACTTTTCTTTAATCATTGCCAAAAATGCCAACAACTCTGCCTTTTTTCAAAGGGGAATCACATTTTTTTGAAATTTGCAACACTTTCAAACTCATGTAAGCTTAACCAAAGTTCGGCCTTTTACTTTTCCTGCTAGCATTAAATCAATTCTTTCACTCAAACCTTCCAAGCCTATTTCGGCATATTCTGTAAAAACTAAATCAGGCTTCCAAAGGCTGGCTAGTTGACCCCAAATATTCTCTCTATCCGCCATATCACAGTTTTGAGAGTCTATGCCAAACGCAGCTAGACCTCTTAGTATAAATGGATAAACACTTGTGTGAAGATCTGCCGAACCAACATTACCACAAATTGTCACGGCCCCTTTATAGTTGACAGACTTCAAAAGGTTTTCTAAAACTACGCCTCCGACTGTATCAATGGCGCCATCAAAAATACCTTTGAGAAGTGGCTTAGACGATATTCCTGAAAAGTCTTGACGGGAAATAAGCTCTGTAGCTCCTAGTGAGAACAAGTAGTCTTTTTCACTTTCTTTTCCAGATATAGCAACGACTTCATAACCAAGCTTCGCTAATATATTTATACTTAAACTACCAACTCCACCTGTGGCTCCTGAAACGGCTATTTTACCACTTGGCAGAACCTGCTGAAGTTTTTGAACGGACATACCAGCGGTCAATCCTGCAGTTCCTAGAACCATGGATTCTTTCAAGCTCAAACCTTTAGGCAATTTTAAAGCCCAATCTTTAGGCACTCTTATATATTGTCCAAACCCACCGGCGGTATTCATTCCCAAATCATAACTTGTTACGATTACCTCATCGCCTTCTGAGAATTCTTTAGACGAAGAAGTGACAACAATACCGGCGGTATCTATTCCAGGAGTATGAGGATAGTTTCGAGTTACACCTTTATTGCCACTCGCAGATAGAGCATCTTTAAAATTAAGAGAAGAGTAACTAACCTTGATAAGCAAATCGCCTTCTGGCAAGTCACTTATATCTTTCTCTTCTATCTGACGGACAAACTTGTTGTTCTCTTCTCGAACAACTAAAGCCTTAAAAGCTAGATTCATAAAGTAGTTTCCTTAATCCACGCGTGACTCAAGATACTACTTTATTGCTATTTTGCTGCTGGTGGTTGAAGTCCCCAGTCTTTATTTTCTGTGATACTTATAAAAAAACTATTTTGAGCTTCTAAAAGGATCTTATTGACCCCTTTCTTCAGCTTGATAGGAATGCGGTAAAAGCCTATGTGCCGACCAACGCTGTATATACCTGGAAGATCCTTTCGTACTTCTTCTTCATTTAGCCAAATTTCTTTAACATCACCACCAATATTTAGATATACATCCTTAGCTTCATCACTAAGGTACTCTGTATAAGCCCGGGCTTTATTCCAGTACCGTTCTGTCAATGGCATCGCTACCCCAAGGCTTCTTGCCTGAACAGGATAAGTCATATGTGGAACGAGCATCTTCTTAGCAAGATCGTCATAAGCCGCCATAGGAAGTGAGAGCTTAGTCCAAGAACTGTAATCTACATTCTTAACCATTTCCTCTGTCAAAAAGTCTTTCTTGCGATCCAAATCTGGGGATACCCACCAGTCTTTGATCAAACCTTCAGCTTCTTGAAAGCGCAGTGTCTTAGGGACTTCTAAGTGCGAATAACCAAATGAATCTAAAATACTTCTGGCGATCAGTCTGTGACCTTCAAATGTTGGATAAAGCCCTTTCGGCATGACAAGCTTTGCATGACGACTTTTGAGCTCATACATTTCATACTCGCGATCAACTTCAGCAACACGGTAGTTTCTATTTTTTGCGATTTGGCGGAGAATTAAGTTATAAGAATTCAACAAACTTACACACTCTGCGTCATCTAAAACAAAAGGATAGCCCGTCATAAGAATCGGTTGAACCCCGCTTTTTTCCAAGCGATCACAAACTTTAACAATAGCTGCTTTAAAATCATTTGGGGGAATTCTGTAAATTTTTCGACTACCAAAATGAGCAGCTATTTCTGAACCAAAAGCGAGTACTGCATGAGTTGGATTTAGATCGAATACTAAGTCTTGTATTTCATCTTCTTCAAAAAATAAACGACAAGTCATACCAGCATTTAAAAGAACAGGAGCTTTCTTTGAGTCAAAGTCATGAATAGCTTGATTAATCATATGTAAATAGGTTTCAAAGTCTGTTGCTCTATCACCCATAAAGATAACTCGCGCACCGTCAGGTAGAGCCGTGTAGTTGTTTGCCTCGTTTGGCAGCAAGATGTCCTTGTGAACACGTTTAGACTCGATTGAAACAACATCACCAAAAACAGGATCGATCCTAGCTGATTCATTTTTTGCAAAAGGAACGATCATTTCACCGTGATTTGGTCTTGCTATAACCAAGCCATCTATTACGTGAACCTCTGAGGAATTATTATAACCAACAGTTACTTCAAACTCTGTGCCTATATCGACAAAGTCAGATGCTATAGTTTCAAGGCGAAAACCCATCGCTGAGTCAGGTGCTTTGACACGAATTGTGCCTCGTTCCATTCTCACTCTTAAACTGGAGACTAAGTCTACCGTCGCTGGTGCGGTTAAGTTCAGCTCGGCGCCACTATCAAGAATAATCTTTGCTTTTCCTGATTTTAAACTAAGAAGACCTGAATCGATTCTACCGTTCTGGGTATTCCCTTGCCAAACGGCATCGCTTGAAGCCTGTAAATCACCGATAGAGTCATCCAACAAACTTGAGTTATAGGAAATAATGAAGGATATGATAATTAAGGCGGCAACAGATAAAACCCAAAAAGGAAACCTCAAACTGTCTTTTGCGGGCTCTCTATGAGGTAGTGGAACCTCAGGTAAATCCACCATAGACTCTGCTGCTGACCAATGCAAAGAGTCTAACATATGAGTGAATTCAAGGTAAGTTCTGCGCGCGGCTTTATTACCTTTCAAAAGCTCTTGAAGCTCTGCTTCTTGAGACTCTGTAATTGACTCATCTGCTATAGCATCAAGCAACTTTTGTAGCTGCTTTGCATCAAACTCTTTGTTATCTTCAATCATGCTGTAACCGTTTTCTCTTTTATACATTTCATCAATGCGTGGCGTATGCGACGCAAGGTTTCTGAAACTGCTTTTGGCGCTTTCCCCAACTGCTCGGCCATGTCATTTACACAACCGCCAGGAGCATACCTGTTTGAGACCAACTGTCTTCTTTCATGCGGCAAAGCTTGTAAACATGTCTGTAGCGCATTGTAGCGCAACTCATAGTAGTCGGCTTCTTCAAGTGACTCTTCCGCTAAAGCTTCGATCAACTCAGAGTCTAACCACTCTCTCTCATTTAGCTTATACTTCTTCTTCCTATAAGCCATAACCTGAAGCTGGGCAACTTTGTAAGCCCAAGCTCTAAAATTCGTACCTGGAGTGAAAGTCTCTGCTCTTCTCCACAAGACATAGTTTGTCTCTTGTAAAACATCTTCAGTATCTTCTCTATGTCTAACCAAAGAAAATATGTATGCGTGAAGTTGGCGCTGAACATTCGCTATATTGGCGACAAACTCAGCCTGAACTTCCTCTCCAAACTTTTCTTCAAAACCACTCATATACACCTCACGTTTCGAAGACATTATAAAGCATTTTTGTTCACACATACAACATGCTCGCTTTCACGAAATAAAATGTCTTCACTAATATGTATAAGGGTCATCTCCAGATCCCATGATGAATTTTCCAGAAACATGTAAAAAAGTTTTTAAGTAAAACTTTCTTTCACATTTAACATGGGATTCTCTATGAAGCTCTATTCACTAATAACGGAGAGGATTAAAAAATGAGACTGAAAAGATTTACCTTGATAGAGCTTTTGGCGCTCATTGCTATGTTTGCGATGCTCTCAACACTTCTTTTGCCCTCTATACAACAGGCAAGAGCACGAGCAAAAACTGCCGTTTGCTTGAGCAACCAAAAACAGCTTTTCATAGTCACCAACTTCTTTATGAATAATAATGGCGGCCACATACCTCCAGTAACAAATGGCTCTTTAAGTACAAAAGGTCTTTATAAAGATATGTGGAACGAATCTGGAGTTTATTCTGGAACCAATAAAGCAAAATATCAGCGCTACATGGGTTTTTTATTTGATAATGACAAAGGTCACTTCCAAGATAATGATGTTGTCTTTTGGCGCAAAATCAAAGAAGAGGATGCGATATATAAGTGCCCTATCGACACCAGAGTCATAATTGGTGAAACTGAAGCCCGCCAATCAAGCTATGGTCCAAACATGAATCTCTGGCAACACTGGGGAAACTGGAAAAGTCAGGATCCTTTAAATGTCACAAAAATAGATAAGCCTGACCAAGCGGTGCTTATGGGGGATAGAACTAACGGTATGTATATACGCGACTGGGACCTTGGATTAAAAGACGAAGAATACTTTGGCTACTTACTCATTAAAGACTCAAGTATTGTCCTTAGACATCCAAATAAAAGTTCGGCATTTACATATGTCGATGGCCACTCAAAACTACAATACTGGCCAATGCTTGAAACAACTGCAGGAAACTGACTACTAACTAACGATTCACCACTTTATATTTTTCATCGGCGACATCGGCCTGAAGATTTCTAGAGAAACTGACATGACCATCAGCAAAGCCTAGGTTAGTTCCTTGCTTGTGTCGTTTAACCCAATTGTAATAAGATAAATCAACACCAAAGCTCCAATTACCTCCGTCATCATTTGTTAAAGGTTGAGGATTACCATGAGATGGAGGTGCACTCCCATAACCAGGGTGAAAACGAGCCCCTTTATGGTCGACAAACATAACTAGCTTGACCGGATCAGCAATTGTCCCAATTTTAATGATTTTATCCCAATCTGAATCCACGTGAATAACTGGCGAAATTCGAACATTTATACCTATGCGAGTATGATAAGGAGGAGCACCAAAGGTATTTTCATCTGTTGCACTTGGACAACTAAATGCTGAGTTTCGAACAGGTTGACGACCTTGAATATGATTCCAAGCATTTCCTGTATACATATCGTTTCCGGCATATTGTCCTAACAAAGCAGGATCTGAATAATAAGTAGTTTTGTCTTGTCTAGGGTAATTAAAACTTGCAGGTGCCATACTAAATTTCATACCACCAGGAGTTACACTTTCGTCGCTATTGCCAGCATATAATTCAAAAGCTATGCCTAACTGTTTCATATTGCTTTTACAAACAGCAGACTTACCTGCTTCCCTGGCTTTTGCTAATGACGGTAGTAAAATCGACATCAACAAACCAATAATTGCGACAACAACTAGTAACTCGATCAAAGTAAACTTTTTCATTACAACTCCCTCTACAGTCTGCTATTACTGATATGAATACCAATTCTAGCAAAATCCCACGACCAATATAAGTCCTCTCTATTTCTAACCTCTTCTCAAATAAGTCATACACTTGACAGAACATAGCTAAATCATTAGGAGAATCTGATCATAAAATTCTCATTTAAAGCTAGGTTAAACTCAGAGTCCATCCATGAATATCTCTCACATTTTGCCCATACTCCAAATAATGAAAAACGTGAAAATCACCAAGCGTACATCTTAGAGACCGTCACAAATATTTGGCTAGAGTTTGCGCGTAAGTTTGACGAAACGTGGCTCAAAAACAACCAAGGTGAATTAGTTCCTGAAAAATATTGGGATTTTCCTGATGGTGATAAAGCTTTTGCTCAATTCAGAAAAAGATACCTAGCTCGATTTTTAAAGGATGTTGCCGGTCATGGAGGCACTAAATTCTTAAGACGCATGATGGGTATCGTTAGTGTCGCTGACATAGACTCGATCGAAGACGAAATACTTAAGTCTAAAGTTGAAGCTACTGCACTTAGAATAGGCCAACGCTGGCTTCTAGAAAAAGAATCTATCAACAACATTCAAGGCCTAACAAATATTGTCACCGAAGAAGCTGCAAAAATCAAGATTTAGGCCTTCCATCTATACAATAGGGTCTACAAGCCCTACTGATCTCACATTTATATCTAAAAGTTTTAGCCAAAACAATTCTTCTTACAAAAATAGAGCCTTTTAAGCTCATCTACCTTCTATCCATTCTTGATGCACCTTTTATAAAAAATTTATTTTCCTCAAACTTACCGTGGGATTCCTTCTACTCTTTTATCCATATAGCAAGAGAGAAACAGATATGAGTCAGTGCAGGTTCATATCAAAGCTATGTGAGAGAAAGTGTAAAATGAGCGTAAAAGCTAAACCAAAAATTATTGTTAAAAGTCCTGAGAAATCTGGTAGTATTTCGAAAATAAACATTCATCAGGTCAGGCGTCCTAGAACGACTAAGAAGAAATCAAAAAGTCCTCTACCTTGGATTGTTTTGCTAATTCTTGGTGCGGGTACATTCTTTGCCTACGAACCTGTAATGAAGCAAATACAACTGGCAAGAAGAACTCCTGTACAGCCTAGTATAGAAGAGAAAAAAAAGACTCCACCACCTGCAGCAAAAAAGGTTATTCCTACAGAGCTACAAACTGAAGAAGTGGAAGAAGCTACTTTCAGACAAAATTGGTTAGCAGGTAAATACCCGACGAATCCTTTTGAAGGAAGCAAAGAAGGTAGACTTGAAAGTTTCAACGCTCATATAAAACCTCTGTTCGAAAAACACTGCAATCGTTGTCATGGTGAAGAGAAAACTAAGGGCGATGTCGATCTAACTTTATATAAAAGCTCACAACAAATGATCGAAAATGGTGAAGAGTTTATCATCATGAAAGAAACACTTCTAAATGAAGATATGCCTCCTAAACCAAAGAAGACTGGTTTTATGGAGGAAGACCGCAAAACTCTACTGCACTGGATTACTCAATACATCGAAAAGAAAGACTACTCTGATCCTATCTTTCAAGACCCCGGTCCAGCCGTTATTCGTCAATTAACTACAGATGAGTACAACCGAACCGTTAATTCTTTGCTTGGCATAAACTTTAACGTCAATCAAGAAGTCGGTATCAAAAAAGAGACAAACGTCAAAGCCTTTAGTAACTTGGCTGCAACCATGCAGATCTCGCCACTACTCATTGAGAAGTACTTCACATCTGCTGACAAAATAATCGAGAAGCTCGTCAAAGATAAAAAAGCTCTCGCTAAACTCTTTAAAGCCTATCAGCCAGAAACAAATAGCAATGCGTCAAAGTTTCTAAAAATCACTCTTTCAAAAGCATATCGTCGTTCTGTTTCTGCAAGTGAAGTAAAGAAGCTCTACGCTCTTTACCTTTATCTTAGAAAAAAGAAGAAAATGAGTTTTAAAGAGTCCTTAGTGAGATCTCTCAAACCTATCTTGGTTTCACCTTTCTTTCTTAACAGAATTGAAAAGAACCAAGCTCCAGAAAACTCTGGCGAGGTCTATCAAGTAACTGACTTAGAACTTGCAAACCGCCTCTCATATTTCCTTTGGTCAACTATGCCAGATGATGAACTCATAAAAACTGCTGTTGCTGGAAACCTGAGTAAATCGGGAAATCTCGAATCTCAAGTAAGCCGCATGCTACACGATCACAAATCCAACGCTCTTGTCGAAAACTTTATGGAAGAGTGGCTTGAGTTTGGTAAAGTTCGAAGAGCACTTCCAGGTACCCGTGAGTATCCTTCTTTTAACAATGCTTTGAAAAATGCGATGAAAGACGAAACCGAAAAATTTATTGAGGAGATCATCCATCAAGATCTTAGTGTAATTAACTTTTTGGACTCTGACTTCACTTTCCTAAATGAGCCTTTAGCTAAGCACTATAACATCCCAAATGTCTCCGGTAAAAAGCTGCAAAAAGTCATCTTAAAACCTGAAGATAATCGCGGTGGAATTCTCGGTATGGGCTCGATACTCGCTATGACCTCTCATACAAACAGAACAAAACCAACAGCTCGGGGCATGTGGGTTGCTGAGGTTATCTTAGGTACAAAGATCCCTGAACCACCGGCAGACATAGCGCCTCTACCTAAAGATAAAAAAGGCAAAGCGCCGGCCTCATTCCGCGAAAAACTTGGTCAACATGTGTCAGATGCGAGTTGTGCAGTTTGCCATAAAAAAATGGACCCTCTTGGCTTTGCTCTAGACAACTACGATGCAATCGGTCGTTGGCGTACTGACAACCATGGCCAGCCACTGGATACCACCGGAATTTTGCCAAATGGCCAAAAAGTCGATGGTGCTCATCAGCTTAAGGACATCATACTTTCTCGTAAGGACATATTTGTCAAAAATCTATATTCGAAAATGCTCAGTTACGCCATTGGTAGAAATCTACAATACTACGATGAACTAACTGTAAAAAACGCCGTCGAGAACATTAAAAAAGCAGACTACAGATTCTCTGCTGTTATTCTCGAGGTCGTCAAAAGTAGACCATTTATGTTTAGAAAAAATATCGAAAATTACTACGCTTCAAACGATGCCCAAAATGATGGAGGTACAAAATGAGAATAGACCGTAAGAAATTCATCCAAGGTGCAGGTGCTCTCATGGGACTGCCATTCCTTGAGTCTGTAAATGCCGCGACATCTAAAAGAACTGGTCGTCCACCTCTGAGAATGGGAATAGTCACAGTTAAAGGTGGCACCGTTCTCGAGTCTTGGGTACCTAAGAAGAAAGGTAAGCTCGATAAGCTTCCATCGATCATGAGAACTTTAGAGCCGATAAAAAGAGACATAACTATTGTTAGTGGTCTTTCTCAAGAAGGCGGCAAAGGAAATAACGCTCACAACCACTGCGCCAATGTTCACCTTACATGTGATGCTGGAGTTCAAAAAGTAAACGGTAAGTTTGCGCCATCTATCTCTATCGATCAACTGGTTGCAAATAGCTTACCACAAGACCACATCTATCAATCACTTGAGCTCGGAACAAGTAATGGCGAAGCGACTTTCTCATTTAAAGCTGACGGTACATCTGTTCCATATGAAGGAAATATGCGCCTAGCTTTTGAGCGTATGTTCAAAGGGCGTAAACCGGTCGCACCAAACTGGAATAGACGAGCTGCTGTAGTTTCCAAAAGAGTTCAAAAAACAGCTAAGCGAGATAGCTACGAAAGTTACGTCGTCGACCTCGTTCGCGAAGAAGCAAAAAGTCTTAGACGAATAGTTTCTGGAGCGGATAAACAACGACTTGATCAGTACATCGAGTCCGTTCACTCTGTTGAAAAAAGGCTACAACTTTTTGAGCAAAGAGTAGAACAAGAACAACTCGACGCTGTTGCTCCGGGCAAACGATCTTCTAAGTTAGTCATGACCAAAGCAACTGAAGCTGGTTACGCTAAAGAGATGGTCAGACACTGGCAAAAAGATCCAGAACTCCATGAGAAGTATTTCTCAATCTTCTGTGACCTTATGATCCTTGCTTTCCAAACTGACACTACCAGAGTCTGTACTCTTTCTCTAGGTTCCGACGGAGCTCAGTTCCCTGGAGTTGTCACTGTTGGTTATGAGACTCACGCACATACTTTAGAGCATCAAGGAAATGCTCGCAGAGTTGAGGACGCCGATCCTATTTCACGCGAAGGTTGTCGTCAAATTCACGAATGGTATACAAAGCTGTTCGGTCGTATGGCTCTTAAGATGAAAATGATCGATGAAGGCGGCAGCTCACTACTCGATAACACAATGATGCTTTACACTTCATACATGTCAAATGGCGGCCATGGTCGTAACGATTATCCAATGATGATGGTTGGCAACGCTCAAGGCACCATTAAAACTGGTTATCATGTTCAATGTGATAGCAAAACACCAACAGCAAATCTGTATATGGAAATGGCCGCAAGAATGGGCGTTGACTGCAAAGAGTTCGGCAACTCGAAGACTGCAAAAAATGCCCGTTACTCAGGTAAGATTCCGGGGCTAGGTTAATCATGGCTAAACCAACATTTATAGTTGCTGGTCTAAACGGTTTCTTCGCAACTTCAAAAGACGGCAAGCGATGGAAAGAAACAACCGGAAAAGAAGGCGACACTTATAAGTATATCGTCTTTGGCAATAAGCAGTGTATCATCGGCGGAAGTCGCGGTGGCCATGCTATTTTCAATAGTTCAAAAAATGGTAGTAAGTGGGAACGCGCGAGTAAAGATGTTGGCTATGGCAAAAGTCCAAAGATGGCATTTTACCATGGTTCAAAGTTCTTCACTGTCGGCGGAGACTCAACAAACATCGCCCAAACGAAACCTCTTTTATGTGAATCCTCTGACGGCTTGAAGTGGTCTGATCCAAAAACACTCTCTGGCAAAAAGATGTTTAAAAGGTGCGCCACAAACGGCAAGATCATTGTTACCGTTGGTGACTATGGGCTCAAAACAGTCGCTTCTACTCCTTATGAATGGAAAGAAGCGAAAGACACCAAAGTAAGCGAAACCTTAGTCGACATAGCTTATGGAAATGGCGTCTTTGTTGGCTGTGGCTTACACGGCATGCGCATGTCCACGAAAGATGGATTGTCTTGGTCAAAACCAGAAGTTGGTGAAGAAGGCGAACATATCAATTCTATATTTTTTGATGGCAAACAGTTTGTCGGAGTTGGTCTAGGCGCAACCTACTTTTCACAAAATGGCAAAAGCTGGAAGCGAGTTCCAAACAACGACGCTCCGTATCTCGTCACCTACTCAAACGGCCTGTATGTCGGCGCGAAATGGAAAGGTAAGATATTTACTTCTCGAGATGCCATACGTTGGGAACAAGTCGATAATCTCAAAGGTGCTATCACGACAGTTGGCGCTGGAGAACTCTCCTAACTTTCAAATTCACTCATGGGAAAATACTAGCAGCCTCTTTTCTTAAGAAGAGGTTGCCTTTATAGTAATCGCCTCTGAATAACTTAGGCTTTACTTTCCATCATGAAAAATTTCATTCTTCTTTCCATCATCACAACACTTTTCTTGGGCTGTTCAACTCAATCTACTCCGGGCATTTTCGAAACTAGGACAACAGTCACTTCTGCAGTTGAGATGAACTACTTTCTTTACACTCCGAAAGAAGCCTTAAGTGAAAAAGTTCCATTACTACTGTTCCTGCATGGAGGTGGAGAAAGTGGTGATAATCCAGAAGCCATAAAAACTCATGGTCCGGCAAAGTTAATTGCCGCTGGTAAAGACTTCCCATTTTATGTACTTGCGCCTCAAAATCCATATAAGAGAGGTTTTTGGGACGACCAAGCAGTCTATAATCTCCTTCAAGAAATCATCTCAACGAATAATGTTGATCCAAAAAGAATTTACTTAAGTGGCATGAGTCGTGGTGGGTATGGTGCTTGGCGATTAGCGATGAACTACCCAGACACCTTTGCGGCTATGGCTCTTGTGTGTGCTGCTTCAGTTCCTAAAGCATATGCAAAAAGAGTTAAACATATGCCAATTAAACTCTTTCACGGCTTAAAAGATAAAGTCATCCCAGCTAGTGAAACCATCGACATGTACAAAGAATTAACCAAACTAAAAGCCGACGTTAGTCTAAAGCTTTATCCAGAAGCCACTCATGACAGCTGGACTGAGACCTATGAACAAGACTCTCTTTACAAATGGTTTCTTTCTAAGCAATTGAAGTAAAAAAGTCCCCGCTTGCACAAACGGGGACTTCTCTTCCATACATACCAAGTGTTAGATCTATTTAATTCTCGATATAAAGCACATAGCGCATAGCGGCTTCTGCAGGGAACTTGCAGTCTTTCCAAGTTTTACCTTTATCAAAAGATACTTTTGGCTTCTTCGTATATGAGTACCAAGGACCTGCTGAGAAATAAGCTTTCGGAGTAGTTATCAATGTTCCAGGAAAAGTCGCTCTCTTGATCTTCTTCCAGTTCTTGCCGTCTGTTGACTCCAAACCATAATCTTGAATTTTCATGATAAATCTTTCGCCGTCGAAGACAACATCTTTGATCTTCTCGCGTCCAGATAATTTTGGACTTATGTCCTGCCACTCTATGCCGTCTGTCGAGTAAAATGCTTTTTGAGCCGTTTTGGTGTTATCAGCCGCAACAAAGACCTTGCCATTACTTGCTAGTCTAAAGCGGTGCACATCGCCACCGACTTTCTGCATCTTAAACTTTTTAAAGTCTTTGGTCGTACAAATAACACCGTTATCGCCTGCTCCAACAAAAGTATCGTTGGCAACCTTCCACATACGAATGTTGTACTTGAGTTTATCTATACCGAGCTTTTTTGCTTCTTCTTTGGCCCAAGAACCAACTTTCGCATTGGCGATATCTTTCCATTTACGTCCATCTTTAGAAGAAGCCATACGGCCTCCTTCATTAAAAATATAAAATTTCTTCTTATGAAAAATGACTCCACTAAGAACCCCAATATTGAAATTGATTTTCTCCCATTTCTTTCCGTCTTCTGTCACGAAAATATTTGACTTAAAGTAGCCACCTATAACTACAGTCACGTCATTTCCATGAGCAAGGCCTTTCAAGTCATTTTGATCATGACCAGGCTTGCCAAGAAACGTATGATCAGTCCAAGTTATGCCGTCTTTTGAGTACATCCTGTGAGCTCCGTTGCCGATAGAAACAAAGTAACCATCTGCCAATAGGCTCGTACATAAACTAAGTAATAAGAGTGTTATTTTAATCTTCATTATTTTTCCTTAACTAAATTCTGCGATGTATTTTTCTAAAAGACGCTTAGTCATAAGTATGCCGGCTTTCTCTTTGATCTTATCGCCACCCTCGTACTCAATGCCGATATAACCATTGTAGCCACTTTCTAGAGTCATTTTCACTAGTCTCTTAAAGTCTAACTCATAACCTTTTTCAGGATGACGCATAGTTGCCTCTGTCCCCGGTACTAAATCATAAGTCTTGGCGCTTACTGCTTTCGCATAAGGCAACATCTTTTGGGTTCCTTCATAGGGGTCAAAGAACTTCTTCTGCTCAGAATCGTAGAAGTTTCCATAGTCAGGCAAAGTACCAACTCTTTTGTGGTCAGCTGCCTTGATGCACTTGACTAACCAGTCTCCATTTGAAGATAAGCCACCGTGATTTTCAACCGTTATATCGAGTTTATACTGATCGGCATATGAAGCTAATTGATGAAGGCTATCGCCAATATTTTTAATCTGTTCTTGAGCATCGCCAGTGCCTTTTGCATCTACTCGTATACAGTGACAGCCAAGTTCTGCAGCTGCGACTATCCACTTCTTGTGATTCTCTAAAGCTTGCTTACGAGCTTTACTATCTGGATTCCCTAAGTTTCCTTCGCGACCAACCATGATCAATACATTGTCGATACCATTATCATCTGCTCGCTTGTTCATCTCTTTTAAATAAGCAGGCGTAAAGTTCATCTCAGGGAAGAAGAAGTTTACATACTCCGCTCCATCTATACCGAGTTGTCTTGTCGCTTTCGCAAAATCTAAGTGCTCAAGAGCCGTATTTCCCGCACTCGGTATATTATAACGATTTGCTTTAGGGTTAGCGGCATAAAGACTTCTGTGGAAAGAATACTCTGCCAGAGAAAGCTTAATTTTGGAATTTTGAGAGCTAGTACAAGAGGTAAAAGGGCTAGTGAGTGCCGCGACGCCAGCAAGTTTGATTATATCTCGACGCGATAGATCTTTGCTAAAATTCATGAATGGTCCTTAAAGTTCATTTAAATCTATATAAACATCAAAGGCAAATCCCACGGTCTATGAACTTTTATCTTAATGAAGTACCTAAAGATCAACAAGGTGAAGGAAACTTTAATTCAAAATACTAATCATGACTTTATAAGTCGAATAAAAAGCTACTTCTTCAAATATGGCTGCATCGCATCAAACCATTTTACCGCCATTTTCTCTTGTCCCTGTTCGTTGGGGTGAGCCCAATCAAAAGTATCCGCACCCGTTTTTTTCGGATTCGGCTGCCAGTTTTCATACATATGAACAGTAACAACTGGTGAACTTTTTGTAGAAACTTTCTTGGCCATCTTTTCGACTGCAGTGCGTATCTTTACAGCATCTCCGCTATTAAAGTTTAAGTGCCCCACCAGAACTACAACTTTTGGGTTTAAACTTCTTAAGTGGTTAATAATTCCTTCAAGAGGTTTGGCGATATTTTCATAAGGCTTTTTCGACTTCTGATCATTAGTCCCTAAATGAATAAGAGCGATATCCGGTGCATTTTTATACTTTTCACTCCAACTGGGAAGCTTATCTAAAATTGCTTGGGTCTTCCAGCCATAGTGACCTTCATGGTCGTGATCGAACTTCCAGTCTTTATAGTTTGGCCACTTTGCATCTTTATGAAGTCCTGTTTTTAAAGAACCTATGAAGTCAAAGTTCACTCCTGAATCCTTTAACTTACAAAAGAGTGGATACCTGTAAGTAAATTCATTGCGGCCAGTTTTACCTCCCTGAGTTATGGAGTCACCTAAAGGCAAAATATAAATTGGCTTTTGATCTGCAACAAGTATCGTCGAAGTCAGTAATAAGATAAGAAAATATTTCACTTTGGCTCCTTAATTCTGATGATAAAAGCTCCACTGGGTAGATGCCATCTTTTCCATATCTAACCAATGAGTTAATGTTTTCATGTGTCCGTCAAAATACATATTGTTAAGGGTTTTACTTTTGCCACGCCAACCATGGTCTAAGCGGTAGTGCCACTTAACATTTAAATATTCTTCATACTCCTCATCACGAACTCCTTCATAGTGTTTAACCGTACTGTACCAAGCAGTTTCCGAATAAAGGATACCTTCGGAAAGTGGGCTTCCATCTACAGCGTCTAAACGATCTATATAAACTCGCTTAAGCTCATCTTCTTCAAGTTTGCGCCAAGCATAATTATTGTAACCATAACCAGTCTGCCTTAAGTCTCCGCCACCAGGCTGTTGGCCTTCAACTACACTACTCGGACAAAAGAAGTCATCTTGCTTGTGCTTTTTAGACCAAAAGTTACGCCCTGCAGGATAACCTCGAGCAAATTGAATAATTTCAGGAATAACTGACAAGCCAGATTTATTAATCGATGGAACGTTATCTTCAACTGTTTCAGTAAAGCGGCCTAAGTCTCCAGAACGAGCTGGCATGGCACTGTTATGGTTAGCTCTGAAGTTATTCGTAAATACATACAGCTGCTTCATATTACTCAAACAAACCGCGATCTTCGCCTTCTCTTTTGCCTGTCTCAAAGAAGGCAACAAAAAAGACATAAGTATACCCAACACAGCAATTACTACTAAAAGTTCTAATAAGGAAAATTTTCTTATACTTCTCACGTAAACACCTTTGTACCAACATTCAGATTGACACTAACACACAACTATGAATACAAAGGTTTTAAAAATCCCACGGTAAAAGCAAGAAATAAAATTGAGCCTAGTTTAAGATGAGAGGTTTGGAGCTAGCCACCATTTTGGCCAATTATTTCCTTACCATTAAAGAAATAAAACTTACGAGCTTTCAGTTTTAGTTTCCCCTGCTTTTCCCAAGTCACGCCCTCATCGTCTGAAGTAGATAAACCACTATCCCAACCAGCAAAATTGACCAACTGATTATTACCTGCGGCGATAAGAGTAAAAAATTGAGTATTTGCTTCTTTCTTCTCCCAGCTTTCGCCATCAATTGAAGAGTAAATAAACTTATCTCCCTTAACAAAAAACTTTTCTCCTGTCCATAACAACTGAGTTTGTTGTTTTGCCGTAGATTCATCAATAACAAGCGATTTCCAAGTCAGTCCATCTTCACTGATCTTGTGACCATTAATTGGATTGAGCCAAATAAACCTTCCATTGCCAAAAGTGATAACACTCTTGCGGTGTCCCTTATCTTGAATGATTTCGTTCTTCAAAAAAGTCTTTCCGTCTTTAGTAATACTTATGCGCTGCTCGCCATAAAGAATAAAGACGCCATTTCCAAAGATCGTCTTTCGGACGTGACCTGCGCCATCTTTCCCCCAAACCTTAAACTTGCCCGGTTGCTTGGTCGACTCCCAGTTAAGGCCATCTTTAGAAGTCATGAAGCTTGAAGCATTTGCTGCTAAAAAGATGCCATTCCCGTATCCCACACTCATAGAACCTGATGGCGTTTCTACTTCTTGCCAAAATTGGCCATCTGTCGAACGTAGAACACACTTTGGGTTTCCAGTAGCGATAAACACACCATTGCCATAAGTCATACACCGCAGCATGTTATTTTTAGCGTGATTAAAGTCGTCTTTAACAGGTCCACCTTTAAAGACCTCTTGCCAGTTCTTTAAGTCTGCTGACTTATAAATAGTCCCAAACTGACCTTCAAGTTTATGACCATCTTGTTCGCCATTTATCCCACCAACAGTAATGAAGAATTGCTCTGCAGAACAAAACTGCAGACAGAAGAAGAGTATAACTAACACCTTACACATAAGCTTTCCTTTGTTTGCATATAGATAAAGTTTAGGCAGAAATCCCACGTCTTGCATTATATTTCTAAGTTACTTCAAAGACTTTTTAATAAATTTATCGACTACGTCCAGCTTATCATTCTCATAGAAGCCCTTCCCTCCATGAGCCCCGCCATGAACTACGATAAACTTACACTGAAGGCCATACTTCTTGTATTGACCATGTAACTCAAGGCTCTGGTTAATTGGCACCTGTGGATCCATATCCCCATGAATAAGAAGTAAGGGTGGATCACTTTTATCTACATGAAATACGGGGCTTGCTAGCTTAGCTAAAGTCTTCTGTTTTTCTGGTAAATCACCAAGCAATAATTTTAAAGCTGGGGCTCGAACACTCAGACCATGAGGAGTTGATTGCTTTAGAATTGTCATGAAATTTGTAGGCCCATAGAAATCAACAATTGCTTGTACATCTGAACTTACATTTAAGTTTCCACCGACACTGCCTTCAAGAGCCTCATGACCATTCGTCACACCAACTAATACCGTCAAGTGCCCTCCTGCTGACGAACCTGCGACTACTATCTTTTCAGCATTATAACCGAACTTTGCTTGTTGACTGCGCAGAAAGCGAATCGCTCCTTTTAAGTCATGTATTTGGGCAGGAAACCGAGCTACTGGAGAAAGACGGTAATTCACTGAAGCAATAGCATAGCCTCTGTTTAGAAGTCCCATAACTTTCTTTCTCACGCCAATCTTATCGCCCTTTCTCCAAGCGCCACCATGAATCCAAACAAGCAACTGTGGTTGCTCGACATGCTTAGGTAAGTAAAGATCAAGTTTCAACTCATGCCCATCAACTTGAGCAAAGCGTATATTTAACTTTTCATCATATGAAAAGGCACTAAAAGAAAAACAGAAAGTCAATAAAAGAAGTTTATACATACTCATTCCAAATATTTTCAGATACATACCAAAAATTGAAAAGAGTTACAGGCCCCTTAAATAAAAACTGATTTTTACATGGTTTTACGAATGTTATAGCAAAGAAAACTTTGCAAACGTGACTGCGGAACACTCTAGTTCCTGAAAACTCTGGATACGGTTTCTTTTCCATCATCTTCTCACAGTTTGGACACTTTGAACCGATAAACCGCATCTTAAAAAAGATGATACTCAATATAATACCAAAGCACACAACAAAGACAGCTATTGATTCCAGCTGACTTCATGGTAAATACCCAAATAGACTATTTGGAAATACAACTATTGCCAAAACCATCAAGACTATTTGAAGTCCAGTAAATCTCTTGCGGTACTTATAAGCCGCTTTCCTATTTGCTTGGTACTCTTCTCCACTAGCCTGAATGTGTCGGATCAACTCTAAGTCAGGGAAAGGAGGTATTGACATAAAGGGCTACTTAAACGAAAACTCAATTGTTTGCTGACCTTCGTAAACCGCTTTATACACGGCTTTTTTTGCTGGCAAAACTTTTCCCAGAGAACCTGTAATGATTAAGTGGCCGGCTTTTATTTCATAACCCTGAGCTATAGCATGGTTCACTTGAAATAGTAAGTTTTTCCATTGACCGCCATCAGCCACAACTCCGCTTGCAGCGGTAATAGACTTGCCATTTTCAAGCAAATGCATCTTTACGGAATCGACATCCATATCTTTTGGAAAAGGCTTGCCTACGATATACTGGTAAGCACCAACATTTGCCGCAATAAAGTCAATGAACTGGAGTTTCCCTTTTACATCTATGTTTTTCACAGGAAGCTCAACAACTGGCACAGTTGACTTCACTTTCTTTTTTAATGACTCTATATCTTTAACAGTCGTTTTTATATTATCTGCAAAAATAAAACCAAGCTCAAGCTCCATCAAACGACTCTTAAAAAAGTCTAGCTCCAATGGTTTTTCAACAGTGAGCCAACCAGACTTAGGCAATACTGCCGCCATAGGGTTTTCGACTCCAAAGTATTTCTTTGCACCTGCACTCACAGCGCCGCCTTTAAAGCCACCGATCTCTTTGATACTTTCTTTAACAAAAGATTGCTGAACTTCGAAAGCTCGCTTCAAATCTGCTTTGGGATCTTTAAAAGACAGTTGCGCCGTCGAGACCTGAGCTGAGACATTTAGCAGGAACCCAAAGAAAAACAACAACACTATATATTTCATAAACGCCAACTTATTTATCATCTATTAAAATCAATTTATCCTTGTGAGCACTCACATCAAAGCCTTCAGGCCATACTGTCGACTTATCGTACTTAACACCTCGGAGGTCGACTCCTGTCAAATCTACTTTATAAAAAGAAGCCCCTGATAAATCTGCTCCTGATATATTTACACTAGAGAAATCAAGATCCCTAAAAACTGTCTCTTTAAAAATAGCTCCAGAAAACTGAGAACCTTGAAGGTTTGTTCTATAAAAGAATGACTTACTCAAATCTGAATTCTTAAATGAACTTTGGGATAGATTTGCATGATAAAAGTCTACTCCAGAAAGTTTCGCTTCATCAAAATTTCCATTCGATAGATTTGCCGATTTCAAATTGGCTCTAGATAGATCAATCTTTGAGAAATCCTCTCCTCTAAAATCTATTCCATAACCCTGAAGCTCACCTGAAAAGTCTAGTTCTCTATCAACATATTTTAAATAGACAACCGTTTCATGAAAGGCTTCTGTACGAATCTTAGTGTTATACTTTGCCTGACGTATAAGGCGTCCCGCTTGATTTGCTTCTTGCTTCTCTTCATACAAAAGCTCAAGAAGACGATTAAAGCGTTCTCTTTGCATCATTTCACGGAGAGTCGCCATCTCTGTATTTGCCATTAACATCTGATCGGTTTGATTCGCCATATGCATATTTTGGTACACCAGTAGTAAAAGAGTTACGACTCCTACTACTCCACCACTGGCTGCTATAGCCTCTGCTGAAAAAAATGGCTTTATCTTGCCATTTTTAGATGGTTTTTCATCATAATTCTTTTTTGGTGCTGACATGTGTAACCCTGATTTTTCTATGTAAAACAAATATATGGCTTTTATACTTTTCCTATCAAAGCAGAAACCTTTGTACTAAAAAACAATAAAGATCGTACTAGAAAGATGTTACAAAAACTAAATCCCTTAATGACCAACTTTTAAAATACAAAACGAACTCTATATATAAACCGTGTGATAATTTTATAATTGTGTGAAAAATATGAGTCTAAAAAAGTTTACTCTTCTTGAGTTATTGATAGTCATTGCCATCATTGCGATCCTCGCAAGCCTTCTTCTTCCCAGCCTTTACAAAGCTCGTAAACTCAGTAAACGCGCTGTTTGCATGAGTAACTTGAAACAGTGCTATATGAGCACCGTTTCTTATGCTAAAGATAACAATAACCGCCTTGTACCTTCTGAAGGAGTTCATGAGTTTCAAAATGCTGCTTGGATAGGTAAGACATTTATAAACAATATGGAAAAGTATCTTGGCTCCTGGGAAGTAACAGACTGTCCAAATTGGACACAAACCTCAAAAGCGAACGGTATGTCTTCTGAATACAATGGTGTCTACATGATTGGCTACGTTTACATTGGTGGCATAAAGACAAATGAGCTCATTGGAGGTGGTCAAAACTGGGATGCAGCCGATACTTTAATGGATGACGCAAACCTTGTCATCTGGGCTGACCGCATCCAACAAGCTGCTGATTGGAAAGGTATATACCCTCATTCCGAAAAAGGACTTATACGCGGTCCCAAAGGTGCCGGAATAAATCCTGCTCAAAATGGCAGCGATGGCGGCAACCAAGCTTCATTAAATGGTTCTGTTCACTGGGTTAACCAGAAAAATATGACTGGTCAAAAAGGTAATAGTTACGTCTCTATTACCTATTTTTGGGAACTGCCTAACTAGTAAGAGTTGATTGGTTCTGGCGCTTTAGGAGGATTACTTTTAATGCTTTCCGAAATTGCCTTAAGTTTTTTAAGGACAGCTTTTCTCTCTACAAGTTCAGCTTTTTTCACGACTCTTTCCATGGGAAGCTTTCTCGCGTCCCAAAGAGCACCTGTCTTTAAAAACAAACGCCATGAGCCATCAAATATATTTTGATCATTTCTAAGACCTTGATGAGTCCACTCTCGAGCTGGACCTTTCTTCCCGTGTATTTGATTAGATATACTACGACCATCAACTGCTAGATCTTTAGATACCTTAGTTCCTGTCAATTCACAAAATGTCGGAAAAAGATCAACTACATCAATTAACTCTGAATTCACTGAACCTGCTGGAACCTGCTTAGGCCCCCAAACTAAAAAAGGCACATGAGAACCACCATCACACAGTTTTGCTTTACCGCCATTCACATTTCCATGTATCGTGTGTCTTGTGTGTTTTCTCTCTCCTTTCTGACCAAACTTAGGGTTTTTAAAGTCTTTCTCCCAAGTTCCATTATCCCCCATAAAGACAACATAAGTGTTGTCACGGATTCCAAGGTCATCAACCTTTTTCATAATTCGACCGACCAACTTATCCATATAAGAAATCATCCCTTTAAGAGATGATGTCTGCTTCATTTTACGATCATCTGGAGTGTCAACTACCGGCCAATGAGGAAGTAGTTCATTATGTAAGATAAAAAATGGTTTCTTGGCTTTAGTGGCGGATTCCATTTCGTCCAAAACAAAGTCGACCATGACATCTGGACCAAACTTCTTTTCTAAGCCCTCCATAATTTTACCATTTTTATTTAAACAAGGGTTCCAATGCCTTGGCATTTTTTTTCCTTCACTCCAGATCTGCCAGATACACCAAGTGTCAAAGCCTGCATTCTTTATATGGTTCGGCCACTCCTCCAAAGTTGCTAACTGCCACTTACCTGTAACTGAAGTTTGATAACCATTTTCTCGAATTTGCTGAGCAAAGGTAGGCATCGATTTAAAATCTACTTTATCCTTTGTTCCTAAGTGAACTGGAAGTACGCCCATATGCTTATGTCTGAAAGTATAAAGTCCAGTGTGCATACTAACTCGAGAAGGCGTACAAATCGGGCTGGTATACATGCGTTCAAAACGCATCCCACCCTTAGCCATAATATCTAAATTTGGCGTTTCAAAATCTAAGCCACCATAACTAGGTAAAGCTTCATAGCCGATGTCGTCAGCAAAGATAAAAATGACATTGGGTTTTCTCTCTTCAGCAAAGCACCAAGCTGATAAAAATATAAATAAGCAGATAAGCTTATATGGTTTTGCACTAGACATGAACTCTCCAATTAATTTTGCACAATCACACTATGGGAATATGCTAAAAGTACATTTCTTCCTATCTTAATGACGCGAAATCTATAAAAATTTTAATCAGGAAAAGCTGATAGAACAAGGTTGTGGAATTTTTGAACTAATTACGATAGTCTTTGGGCTTTATTTCATACTCAAGTAAAGATCTTGCATTTGAGTCTTGGTAGATATTTTTTATAGAAACACGATTCTTCAAAAAAGCTTGTTTCTTTGGAAATTTACGAAGGTATTCAATCGCACTTTCTTTAAGTTCACTCTTCACTGTCTCCAAATCATCTTTTAAACTTTCAAAGCCTGTAAGTTCATATGTATAGATTAGAGTATTTCCTTTATGTGCAACATTTACTAAGGTCGTTCTCTTGTCTAGTTTTAATGGCAAGTTTTTACGTGACTCTTTTACGACCTTACCTAACATTGACTCTCGAGCTATACTCATATTCACCGTCATCATAATCAAGGCGATCACAAAGGCCAGAATACCAACTTTATTGAAGCGGTTTTTAAGAGCTTCGTTTTCTGGTAAGTCTAAATTCTTTTTCGTCAAAAGGTGTGGAGTAAAAAAACATATACAACCAATAAACAAAGGAAGTAAAGAGTCTATAAAGTTACTAATCATCAAACTCTCCCGCCAAATTTATTTAAAGCTTTTATACGGTCTTTGAGTGGTGGGTGTGAGTACTCTGAAAATACTTTAAGTGGATGTGGAGTTAGGTTCGAAAGACTTTCTTTACTCAAGATCTTTAACGCAGAAATAAGCTTCTCTGGTTTTCGGTAAGAAGTTGCAGCATATGCATCTGCTTCATACTCATGCTTTCGAGAAAGTGAACTTGAGAATATCTGAATGACATAGTTTAAAGGCGTCAATATTGGACTGATGAAAACTAAGGAAGCGTAAACAGAAAGCTGCTTTACACCAAAAGCTTCAAATAGTGATTCGTTTTTCAGCAAAATCTGAATAATAAAAAAGGTCAATGCCATACTCAAGGCACCTATTATCAATTGTTTGAATATATGCTTCTTTTTAAAGTGACCCATTTCATGGGCTAAAACAGCAACGAGCTCCTCTGTCGAAAGCTTTTCGATAAGTGTATCAAACAAAACGATACGACGATTTTTGCCAAAGCCTGTAAAAAAGGCATTTGCCTTTTTAGATCTTTTCGAGCCATCCATTCTGAATACTCCCTGAAGCTCAAAGTTCTCTTTGGTTGCAAAGTCATTTATTGCGGATTTCAGTTCGCCATCCTCTAAAGTCTCAAACTTATTAAACAAAGGCATAATCCAAACTGGCGCAACGTACATCATGATCATTTGAAAGCCAAAAACTGCGTTCCAAACATAAAGCCAAGCAAGTGGATCTTTTGTTGCTAAACCAAATAACCACAGAACAGCGATGAGTAAAGGAACTCCAATAACTAAGCCAAGAACTACACCAAGAACTCGATCTTTCACAAAGGTTTTCAGGTTTGTATTGTTAAAACCAAACTTCTCTTCGATCACAAATGTATTGTAGTATTGGAAAGGTAAACCAAGAAGAGAGCTAGCACCAAGTAAGGCGCCCATAAAAACGATTCCTTGAGCCATCTCATGTTTTAACAGAAACTCTGGCCAAAAACTGGTCGCGGCCACAAACTCTCGTACTTGAGAATCTAGCCAACCAAATCCTCCAGAGGTAAAGAAAATAAGGAAGAGCACAGTTTGAAGTGTACTACTTATAAGTCCAAAGCGATTTTTCACGCGTCCGTATTCTTGAGACTTTTCATACTCATTTTTATCGAATACATCGGCAACTTCACTTGGTAAAGAATCAACTCTTTTGGTATCTAACCAATCAACTAAAGATTCCCAGAACCAAAAAAGAAGAGTTATGACAAAAACCGCAATGAACCAACTATTCATAACTTCGTCGCGTTTTGAACGTCTTCTGGAGTGAACTCATAAGTTTCTGAACAAAACTGACAAGCAACTTTTACGTTCTCTTTTTTCTCGACTATATCTTTTACATCTGCCGGACCAAGTGTTTTCAAAATACGCATAGTTTTATCACGACTACAGTTACACTCAAAACGTGGGTTTGGTGCTGAGTATATCTCATACTCTGGCTGTACTTCTTCGTCTTTAAGAAGTTCTTTAATCAAGATTTCAAAGTTGTTATCAAGCTCAGGTTTTTTGGCAATTAAAGCCTTAAACTCGTCGGAGTGTAAAACCTTTCTCATCCGCTCTAAACCTTCATGGTCACAGTCTGGCATAGCCTGTAAAAGTATTCCTTGGCAGATTTCTACAGGATTTTCAGGGTCAGGATTAAAACCGATTGCGATGTACATGTCAGTCTCTAGCTGTTCTGAAACTGAAAAGTAAAACGCTATGTCACTGACGACGTCCATCAATGGAGCTTCACAAGTACCATTATTGATCACACGGCGACTGTCTGATTTCATAAAGTTTAAAGAACCTGTGTCACCATAGATCTCGTGTTCTTCTTCAACTGTTCCCATCAATTGTTTAGAAGAAGCTGTTGCACGAACATCTGCATCTGAACCTGCATCAATAATCACTTTGCCAATTGGTCCAGGGTAACTCAAAGTAAATGAGTAATGCTCGCCCTCACCTAAAGTTGGTGAGCATAAAACACCGGCAGTTGCAGCTCTACTGATAATGTGGGAAACTAGTGGACACGCCTGGTGAGTTTTAACCAGATCGTTACTAACTTTTGTCGTATGTGCGTAGGCAAAACGGACATTGAAATCTTTTATTAGCCCTCTATAAAGAAAGTCATTCATATTCTAACACTTATGCTTAGTTTGAAATTTTTTGAGTAGTATAAAACCAATTTCAATTTTTGCTTGTCAGAATGAGAAAGAACT
The DNA here is from genome assembly GCA_021232515.1 of Lentisphaeraceae bacterium. Lineage (GTDB taxonomy): Bacteria > Verrucomicrobiota > Lentisphaeria > Lentisphaerales > Lentisphaeraceae > JAKVBD01. The sequence continues at coordinate 17,650 of JAJPOQ010000044.1, read as the reverse complement.
CTTAGCCGATCTCGTGATCTAACCTCTTCATTTCACGAACGATGCTTTCTTGGACTTTAGCTTTGTAAATATAAACACTATTTTCAGAAAGCCCTAAAGCTTCTGCCACTTCTGTGATAGTCTTGCCTTCAGAGTAAAGTAAAAAACAATTTACATGCTTTTCATTGAACTGTTTTTTTGTCGATTCGAGCGCCAAGTTTGCTATATAGTTTTGCCACTCTCTCTCAGCTATCTCTTCAACTTCTGGAAGTTCAACGTTGTTTAAATTCGCAACTTCCTTCTCTTGCTTAAGTCCGTCTCGACGACGCTGCTGAGACTGTGAACGACGGATAAAGTCAACTACAGAGTTTCTGGCAATAGTACAAAGCCAATAACGGAACTTACCTTTACTGGGATGGTACTGAAAGTCTTTGAGTTTGTCCCAAACTTTGAGCATAACAGTTTGGATAAGCTCTTCTGTGTCATGGTGACTTATGTTCATATTTCGAACAACGACATATAGGTAGCGTTTATAGTAGTGAACAAACTCTTCCCAACTGTTTTCATCTTGTGTTTGACTTATCTTTTGAATCAAAGTCAATCGTGTATTTAAAGTAGCCATAGTTTTTTATCCGTTTTAACTATTCTAAAGAATTGAACAATCCTTTTAAAGACTACTTTTCCTGAACGACCACACAGCCGTCGGGTAGATTTGAAGGAGCTCTATCTGAACTATGTACGTAAAGTTCTGTTAAGTTTTTAAGTTTTGGAAGAATATTTTCAAAGTTCACCTTCAAGCCAGCAACTTTTAATTGAGATAATGGAAGGCCAAAAAGGCTTTCTAAATTCTTCACTTTCGAGAAACTTAAATCGAGCGAAGTTATAGGAGAGTTAAGAAGAGCTTCTAAGTCGTTTACTAAGGTATTTCTCAAATTTAACGAAACCAGTGGCATACCATTAAGTGAGCTTATATCCGAAACTGCCGTATTGCTGAGATCTAAATACTCTGCTTTCATCAGTACCAATGGAGCAATATTCTCTAATTTTTCATTTCCTCCTAGAGAAATATACGTTCGACCAAAAACTGATTGGTAGGTAAACTTAACCGAATTACACTGAGGGTTAGTCAAATTAAGCAAATCTTGAGTTAATGGCTGAAGCTCGCTTTCTGGAATAAACTCAGCCTCTTTACGTAGAAAACGCTGAATGACGGCAGTATACAAGTCTTTATTTAAATAGGTGACCAAATCATAAAGTAGAGGACGAGGAAGGGCTTTTTTCTCATATCCCTCTCCGAGTTGTTCACAGATCTTTATATAAGGTTCAAAGGCTTCATCGTTAACAGACTTTAAATCAATTGCCGCTTTAGCAAACTGACGATTCTCTAGATTATTTAAACCTTGAAGGATGATAAAATTATCGCGCATATTCAAGCGTTTACGGATCTTGGTAAAAGAAGCTAAAAGCTGTTCATTTCGAGCTGTAGTTTCATCCAGCTTTTCAACAACTTTTTTATTTTCTTCTTCTTTTTGGTCAAGCTGCTTTACAGCTTGTTCCTTCTCCGTCTCTGCATTCATATAAACATAGGAAGAAATGGCCGCAAAAAGAACAGCTGCGGCAAGAGATGCAACTAAACCTTTTTGACGACGGCAGTACAGAACGAGACGAGTAACAAAACTTGCTTGCTGAGCAAAAGTAGCATAACCATTTAAAAATGAGCGAATGTCATTCTTTAGATCCAATGCACTCTGGTAACGGTCTTCGACTTCATACTCCATAGAGTGACAACAAACCGCGTCTAAGGCTTCTGGAATAGTTTTATTCTTTGAAAATTCAGCCGGTCGAGTAAAGTAACCTTTCGCTGTATTTTGAATAATGCCCTCAACAGAGTCACTTTTGAAAGGTGGATGGTAAGTTAAAAAAGAATATAAAAGGCAACCTAGAGAGTATATGTCACTGCGGTGATCTAGTGTTTCCCGACCTGAAGATGCTTGTTCAGGAGACATATAACCAGGACTTCCAAAAACTTGACCATGCATCGTCAATTGGCCATTCACATAATTTACTGAAGTAGCTTCATCTTCCACTAAATCTGGTCTAAAACGCGATAAGCCCCAATCACAAACAAGTACTTCACCAAAGTCCCCTACTTGTATGTTATCTGGTTTTAAATCGAGGTGAAGAACGCCTTTTGAGTGAGCAAATGCGACCGCATCACAGATATCGCAAAAAATTTCTAAGAGCTTGTTTAAAGGATACTTGTCAAGATATTCTTTATTTTGCTTCCTGAGGTTTTTAATGATATTCCCCAAGTTATCTGCAGTCACTAACTTCATGGTGAAATAAGCCTGACCAGAACTTTCTATGCCTATATCGTAAACTGGCATGATGTTGGGATGTTCTAGACCAGCGGTGATACGAGCTTCTTGGATAAACTGTTCAATGAGCTCTTTGCTCTTTAATTGTTTGATGATTGCCATGGCCACAGGTCGGCCAGTTTTACGGTCTTCGACTTCATATATTTCCTTCATACCACCACTGGCAATAAGGCGACCACTTCCATAGCGGCTGGAAATACTTTCTAAGTCTCGATAAAGCGACTGATTTTTCTCGATGCCCTCTTCTTCCATAACCTTAGACATAAAGTCGCCCAAGTGCCCCACCATGCGGTCGTACATCTGAGAGTCAGAAGAGTTATCTTTTTTGTCGCTCATAAATTCATTTTTTATTTGAGTTCACCCAATTATAAGAAAAAAATCTCCGTTAGCATTGAGCTGCTAGAGATTTATTGACCGCATCCTTAAAACAATCAACAAGTTAAACGGAAACTAATGCCGATTTTTGTTAAATTTATGAAGAAAGTCAGATTCTAGTTATTCATCACAACTGTTATCTTTTTGCGAACCTCTGAAACAAAGTCTCCTTCCCCCTTCAATCATAACAATCATGTAGTCACTCGTCCCTTCCAAACTCAAATGCTTATTCTTACTTTTAAATTTAAAAAATCTCTCAAGCTAAAAACTTCGTGCTTATAGCACCATTCATAGAAAATATTAATCTTTTTTATATTTGCCTCCGTTAATCAACTAAACTTCATGCTTTAGTAAGCTTTTTATACATTAGCTGGAACTCCTTTATTGATTTAAGTGATGTAAGCCAATGAACATATCTATTTAATAAAAGTAATAGGGCAGTCTAAGTTAACCTAAAATCAACTTAGTTAGATGGGCATTTTATGGACGATAAAAAATCAAAATATAAGTTAATTGAAAGTATTGCATTTTTATTAGCTTCCGGGAAAATTTCACCAAAAGAAGCATTACCCGCTCTACAAAAATTAAATGAACATGATTTTAAGCTAAGTGATATCCAAACAATACTTGAATCACAAACTAGTTATGAATTTCAAGCTATTATTACTTCTCTACAAAAGTCACGACTTGATGATGCTTCAAAGTTTTATAAACAAAATAAAGCGAAAGAACTAGACAAAAACTATTTCTCCAAAAACCTAGATGGCTATCCCTTAGAGCTAAATTGTGATTGGCATGCACAAGATCAAATTAACACAATCAAAGACTTTTGTGTACTTCTTCAAGACTTCCATTTTATAAACAAGCAATTAAGCCACTTACCAAATATTTCGCAGTTAGTTGAACAAAGATTCAAGTCTTTTTCAAAAACTCACCTAAAGCAAGCCTATTTGTGGGCTGGGTTCGATCCCGAAAAACTAATTCAACTTGTATGGGACTCTATCGATGATGATGCTCGAAAAGAGCTAAGAGAATTTAAGGTTGAGTTAAAAGAGTTAATAAGAACTCAAAATGAACAAGACTTAGTAAAAGTTCAAAGCCTACCAGACGAGCTTCAAGTAGTCGACCATGACAGCTATGTCCATGCTCTCAACATTTACAATCCCGATTCAGAAGAGTCATTCGTCAGCTTTGCTAATCTTATATTTCTATGGCCTAGCAGAGATATAATACCTATTTTCAAAAAACTTTGGCAAGTTGAAGCTCACCGGGAAAGGCTTTCAATTTTACTTAATATGAGATTTGGAAACTTGAAAGAACGCCAGCTTTCTTCCTGGGAAGACTTCTTTGAAGAAGAGACTATTATTCACCTCAAAAACCAAGAGTCTATAAAACCGTTAAGTATACAATTTAGCACAGCTTTAATCTACCTATGGAGTTTACGATTCCCTGGCGTTTCACAAGGAATAATTAACCTTTTCGAAAAGATCAGTTACGATACTGCAGAAAACATAGCTCCTGAAGATTTTGTTGAACGTTGGTCTAAAGACATATCGGAGAAAGAACGAAAGCTCCTTCTTGGATTAGACGAAGAGGTCGTACCAGAGAAAAACATTATAGAGAGCAAGGAAGCTACTAAGGTTATCACTGAGCTTCAACCAGAAAAAATTGAACAAAAGAAGATAGAAGTCCCTCCTGAACCAAGCATACTCTTGGATAAAGATAATCCTGAAGAACTTCAAGAAGTAAAAGTTCCAGAAAAAATTGAGCCCTCTGTTTGGGACGAGCACATGAAGCCATTTCTGTCGGAGAATTGGTTTATGATGGCCGGTGTCATCTTATTTGTTGTTGGTAGTGGAATCATCTCATATGTAACTTGGGATAAGCATTGGCTTTTCCGCTATACCCTCATGCCGGCTCTTTTAGCTTTTTTCACTGCCGGCTTAGCTTATCTTGGCCGCTGGATTCATAAAAAAGATGACTCCTTTAAAACAACCGCAACCATTTTACGCGGAGCAGCTATACAATTACTCCCTATTAACTTTATGGCGGTAGCACTATTATCCTCTGATGATTCTGTGAGCATGAAGAATGTTATCGTCCCGATAATGTCGGCGATATACTTAGGATGTTCATGGGTAGCATTGAAACGCTTGTGCAAAGCCATATATAAACCCTTAGAAAATACACTTAGTCGAACAATCCTACTGCTAAATACTTTGGTTATTCTTGTTCCTATTGTAAGTGTTTTGGGCTACGACAATAAACAATCCTTGTTACTTATTTTAGGCATCGGATTTTACGTAGGCTTTACTATTTTAGCTAAATCAGTCATTCACTTCAGTAAAAATATACTTACGAGAGAATTAGCCACTGAAAAACATGTAGTCTGGTTTTATGGACTAGCTCTGGTAGGAACCTTCTTACAAGTCTTTGGCTGGGTTCACAGTCAGATTCGCCATTTGCCTCAGACTTATACTTATGCTCCAATGTTAATTTTGACTGCAGCTCTCTTACTGATGCTTGAAAGAAAAGCCGCAATTCTCTTAAAAAAGAACAGTACTCAAGAAGCTGAATCATTCATCGGTTATGGCATGGTTATCTTAGGCGTTTTGATGAGTACTGGGAACGAATATGTAAGAATCATTTGTTGCATTCTTGCTGGAGCCGTGTGGTACTTCCAGGCAACTCAACATCGTAACAAATTACACTATTATGTTTCAATCACTTTCTTCATCACCGGTATCTTTAGCGTCGGCTTTTTAGATGTATTTCCTGTAGACTACATAAGTGCTCTTGGAATCGTTTGTGTTATTTTATTAAGTCTCTTCGTAAAGTATTCCCGTAAGAAGAAACAATATGAACTTGCGAAAGCCTGCGTTGACACACAAGTAGCAGTTTTACTCATTACCGTTTTAACCGCCATACTCACCCAACTTCAATATAATACTCCGCCTTACCTGACTTCAATTTATATGAGCTTTTCAGCGATCATGTTTATCCGCAGAGCGTATATAGATGATCAACTCAAGTGGCTTCACACTGCGATGTTTATATTTGCCCTAACTCTACCTTATCTTGGCTGTGTCGATTTAGAACAAGGAACTCTCGAAGGCAACACCTTAATTTTTGGAATATCAATCCTATCTATTCTTTGGATATTGGCAGTTAAGTTTATTCCGTTTAGACTCCTGAAAGACGCTCGTTCATCTGTACTATGGTTTTATGGTGTTTTATCTGTTACTGCAATGATTATTCGAGTCGTCATGGAACGTGGTGCTCCTCTTAATCCACATTGGTATTTGGCCTTTATGGATTATAGCGGACCAATTGCCATGGCTATCATTCTAGTATTAACCACTCACTACTCTCGTTCTCTCATTCCTGCTTTTATGGCAAGTATTATCGCTATCATCCTTTTCCCGGAACTCAAAGCAAACTTTAGAGCTACTTTTGATATGGTTGGCTTCGGCTCTGGACTGGGCAGCGCCTCAACATCTTTTACTATTATTATATTGAGCTTTTTCTTAAGAAGGCATCCCAAGCTTGAGCAATTATCTGAAGGAGATAAGTTTTTAAATAAGTTCAACTTTCCTTTTAGGCGTTATGACCATACACTTTTCACTTGGCCACTTATGCTTTCTGCGTGTTTTCTCTTAGTTAAAACAGGTACATTTAACCTGGTTCGCCAAATCGTGACGCAAGGTATTTCCATTAAGGGTGCTGTTGCATTAATACTAATAGGATTGAGCTCATGGATGCTTTGTATATATTACCGTCGTCAGAAAGGACGTTTCTGTTTTCATCCGGGTTGGATATACATATCTCTTGGCTTAGTCTTACTCTTTGACCTCGTCTCACCTCAAGCTCATTTAGCATGGCCTATTCTCGTATCTCTTTTAATTCTTCAGGCACTACACTTATTTAGCCATTTAAGGAAAACCCAGTACTCATGGCTTGAAGAACTATTCGAAAAAAGAGCAGCAAATACGCTTGCTGTACTAAGTCATATAATCAGTTGGCTATGTATTGTCTCCATGATTTCCAATGAAGATAAAAAGCCTCTTTTATTACTAATGACATTTCTCTGTGGTCAATTTATTTGGCATGCATTAGCGAGAAGGAATCAATCTTATGGAATTCACCTTTATCTACTAACACTAGTTTGTATTATCACTTGGCCAATTGACCAAGCCAGTCAGCTTTTTGAATCTGTTATTGGCATGGCAGGGATTGTCTTATTCTTACATATTTTTATAGAAAGAAACAAACCACTATATCGCAAGATCAGACCTCTTTCAAAACCGTTTTTAGTCTTATCAACTTTATCTATTTTAGCATTTGGAGTCCTTTCTTTCCCACTCGGATTTAAACATAGCGTTTTAAATGTATATCAGATATTAATTATCGCGGGTTTACTACTAGTTGCTGCAAGAGCTCACTTATCTCGCTTCTTAGTTTTATGGGCCTCTTCCTTATTGTACAGTATCGCAAATGGTCAGAATGTTCTGGAGATGTTAAATCCATTACACCTCGCTATATGGGGACTTACTTTAATCATTCTTAATGAAGCTTGTTCTTATCTTTACAGTTACAAAGCGAAATTGGTCTCGGGAAGTCAAGGCATCTCGTTTTTGAAATCAACTCAAGATCACTGGTTATTCTGTCCTGCTATATTCATCATCTTAATTGCTGAGCTACTTCACATCACTCAGGAATGGCGAAGTCTAGGTCAACAGGTAATGACTTCTTATATCGCCGCAGCCGCTTTTATTCTAATATCGCGTAAGTGGCGAAACGAATTGATCTTTGCTGGAGCTATAAGCTTTCTGACTCTCGGAAATATACACTTGATCAGAGTTACTTGCGGACAGTACTTACTTGATGGTGGTTTATCTGAAAACCATATCATTTCTATGGGCCTTGGACTGAGTCTTCTTTTCGTCACAGCAATAAAAAAGGCATCTCAAAATCAAAGTCTAAATTCACGACTCAGTCAAGCCGGACTTGTCATGTCCTTACTAGTTTTAGTTATTTTGGTAGGAAACTATTTAGTACACCCAAATCTAGAAACTATTAGTTTATTGAGATTTACAGTCTCTGCTATCATGTCACTCATGGCGGCTTTATACTTCCGAAGTGCCGCACGCTATCCGCAGCCTAACGAAGAACAGTTTTCTGAGATATGTGAAGGGATCTATCACTTTGGTGTAAGTATGTCTTTCTGGTGTATTAGTTTGATGATTCCTTTTTTAAGAACACCTCAAACTGCAATGCTAGCGTTTGGTATACCAGCAGTCTATTTATTTATTCGAGCTGAACTTGGCTTCCGAATGAATTCCAAAAAGTTCTCGACTTACAGAAACTCAGCTACTATCATCTTTTACATACTACTTGCGCTATATATAGGCAGAAGATTTGTTCACATGATTTTCTATCCTGAAATGTCTATAGATAGCAGCTACTATCACAACAATGCTCCTTTGATATTTCTATACGGTGTTCTTTTATGTCGAGCTCATGCACTCGGCGGTACTATTCAAACAGCCTTCTTTGGGGGTCTAGCCATAGTTACTGGTTTCTTCTTCACTGTAACGGCTGTTCCAAGCCTTAGTCCATTCAGTCATACAATAAGAGCTTGTTGGGTAGCTATACTTTCTGGTCACTTTTGGATCTTAGTCAATCATAGAAAATCTCCAATAAAAACATTTTTACAGCAAATAGCTGGCTTAAGTGATGAACAATGGCAATCACTTCGTTTTCCATGGGGAAACTGTTTATTTACAGCTGTACATATCATCTTCATTATCAGTCTGGGAGAATGTTCATCGAAACCATTGTTACTAGCGCCTGCTTTACTTGGTGTATCTACCGTGACTTTACATTTGTGTGCAGTACGTCGGTCTCCTTTTCTTGGTATTTTATTTAGATTGGAACTACTTGCGGGAATTCATGCTGGCTTCTTTGTCGAGAGTTACCTAAAAGCAGAAAATGTCGTTTGGGTCTTACTAGGAATATGGGTAATAATACTATTCACACACCTTTACTTAAAAGATAAGATAAAATCTTCAACAATATCAACAGCTTCTTGTTTCTTGGCTGCTTTGATTTGTTGTCATGTAGTCTATCATCATCCAAATAGTACAGTTGGATTAGCCTCAGTTGTTTCAATGGCAATACTTGCGCTATTCACTCCTTGTTCATTAAAGAATAAATTATCTGACGAACATCTCTTGGGAGTATTATACTTATTACTGCCAACATATTTGAGCTATTTCATACAGTATAATGGAGGTCATGATTTCTCCGCCTATACGTTACCTCTACCCGCAACTGTTTTCACACTGTTCATAACCGGTTTAGCACTTCATTTCTTCAAAGTAAATTCTAGAACAAACGAAATAAGCCTTCCTAGTTTTCAGGAGCGCTATATTACTCATCTAAACAATTGGTTACTCAAAGAAGAACCACTTATTTACAGTATAATTCTTTGGTGTGTATCTGCTTTTGCTGTATTTACGCTGTATTCATTTAGCGGAGTAGCCTTCGCTCCGAGAGATCTTGGAATGATGATTATTGTTACTGTCGGCCTGTCAGTTTCATGGTATTTTCATGGAGTTAAGAAAAAAGATACAGCTTCCTATATAATGATGATTATATCAGGCATCCTCTATTTTGCCGTATTCAGGCATCAACTAGTACTAACTACTGATATTTGGCGAAATGAATATGATGTGTGGAGTACTCTTTTATTTTCCCTCAGTATCGCAAGTTCAAAGTCATGGATTGATCGCTGTGAACGTCAATTGCAAATACCCGTTCTAACTATGTTATTTCTACTGCCTGCAGCGGCATTAAGCTGGAGTATTTACAATAATATGGGAACTGATTATACCTTAGCTATTATTGGTACGAATAGCCTTATCTTTACTTTCTTAGGCAAAGATAACAAAACCTCTTCATATAATTTTGTAGCGATTGGAGGCTTTGTTGCTTTCTCGATGATCGCACTTTGGAGTAAGTTAGAAATACACAGTTTACATGTTTACGTACTTCCAACAGGGATGGGTGTCCTTATTCTGCTCCAACTATTTCATGACAAAATCAATATTGAAGCACGCCACCGTATTCGCTTGGTTACACTTATAATTATGATGGCAACTGTCGGATATTATGCATTGATTGCAGAGCCACGCTCAATCGGCTTTAACATAACAATGTTAGCGATATCTTTACTAGGAATGACTTTTGGTGGTTTCTTAAAGATCCGCCTCTATTTAATCGTAGGGTTTACCGGCCTGCTTACTAACTTAACCTCAATCATGACACGACAGGTTATAAGTATGGATAAAGGTTCACGGATGGCAATCCTAGGAAGTCTTATTTTACTCATTGGCGGCGCCTTAGTATTTGGCAATCTCTATTACAAAACACATCAAGAAAGTATTCGTGGTTTTATAGATAAATGGAGAAAGAGATTTGGCGTTTGGGAATAAACCTAAACAATTCAAGTCTTTTGAAGCTCAACTCAAAGAAGATGTTAATCCTTACTTACTCATCAAAGAATTAACTTCTTCTCTGACTTCGCTAACAAACCCTTTTTCCCCCTCAATCATAACGATCATGTAGTCACTCGTCCCTTCCAAACTCAAACGTCTATTATTTTTCTCAAAGCCCAAGTTTACATTATCTCGAAAGACAAAACTAGCGAGTGAATGCTCAAGCTCATATGCCTTCGCAATCAACTTAATTTGCACCTCTAGCTTTTCGTGATCATCGGCAAAGGTTTTCTTGGCATTTTCAAGTTTACTGGCTTCAAAAGATTCTTTATTAACTATTTTTTTAGTAATAGCATTTAGGAACTCCATTGGCCCTTCCACTACAACATCTGTCACTTTATTGTTTTTACGATTTATCTGAACCATTTTGCTACTGTCAAAATTAAAATAGTACATCTTAGAAGTCTTATTGATGGTAGTTGTCGACCTCTTGGACAGTGAGTGCTCTTTCATCGCATCACGGATGGCGAGTTTGACTTCCTTATCGGGTTTTTGACTAGTTAGCTTCATAAATGACTTCACTTTAAAGCCATCTTTCTCTTTGACTCTCCCAACATCTGTCTCAGATGGTCTCTCATGGCAACCAGTCATCAAAAATAAACTAAAGATTAAAATAGCGCGAACAAACATAGGCTCTCCTCTTTTCCCTTATCAACTTAATCTAAGGGACTTATGAGGATAGTGGCAATTATAATTGAAGAGGATGATCGTAACGAGCTTTAAAAGATTCGGCCAAACTCTTCTTCATATGGGAGTTCTATACGGATGAGTTCATTTGTAAATGGATGTGTGAACTCTAATAGGTAAGACATAAGCATCATTCGCTTTATCTGCGTTTCTTCTGCAAAGGCATTATTCTCTTCGATGTCACCATAGAGGTAGTCCCCCATTATCGCGTGTCCCTTATGTTCCAAATGGCGACGTATCTGATGAATCCGTCCAGTAATGGGGTGACAATTTAGCAATGTAAAAGACTGCTCCAAAGATGGAATAACGACTTCTTTCATTTTAGTAAAGTGCGTTAAACTTGGCCTTGGGACTTCATCATGAGCTCGGTTTATTTCGAGATCTACCGAAAACTCTTGGGGTGTTTCACCTCGAACCAAGGCATAGTAGCGTTTTTCTATCTTGCGCTCCTGAAAGATGATCGACACTTTACTTTGAGTCTCTTGGTCCTTAGCAAATAAAAGAACTCCTGAAGTGGGACGGTCTAAACGATGAAGAATATAAACATATTGCCCGAGATGATTGCGTAGTGCTTTCATAGCGATCTGATCATCCGGCTCTGGTTCGCGACCTGGATGAACAAGCATGCTCACTGGTTTATTTATAGCGATCAGCCACTCATCTTCATAAATGATGTCGAGTGCCATCTAGAAATCATCCAACAGGCTAATCAACTCATCCTTACTCATCTTAGCTGGAGCTGCATCATCTTCGAGGATCTCGTCAAATAGCGCTTGCTTTTCGGCCTGAAGCTTTAGAATTTTTTCTTCAACTGAGTTCAAAGTCACCATTTTATAAACGAAGACTGGCTTGTCTTGGCCTATGCGGTGAGTTCGGTCAATTGCCTGCTTTTCGGCTGCCGGGTTCCACCAAGGGTCGTAAATAAATACATAATCAGCTTTAGTAAGTGTCAAACCTGTTCCTGCAGCTTTTAAACTTAACAGGAAGACCGATGCATCTTCGGCATCATTAAACTGCTTAACTATCGCTGGACGTTTAGTTGTCGGTGTCGCGCCCGTCAACATAAATTGGGAAATTTTTCGTTTTGAAAGTTCTTGTTCGATTATATCTAACATCGAAGTAAACTGTGAGAACACCAGAACTGAGTGACCTTCTTCAATTATCGGTACGATCATTTCCAAGAAACTATTCAATTTGGCAGAACCTGCAGTGTCGGCTATTTCATTTTGTAATAACCTAGGATCACAACAAAGCTGACGAAGTTTTGTTAAGGCAGCAAAAATTGAGAAATGATTTCCTTTCATACTTTTCTTAAGTGAAGCTACAAGACCTTTATAAAGAGCTTGTTGTTTCTCTTCCATCGTACACTTAATTATCTCTTCAGTTCGTGGCGGAAGTTCTTTCGCAACATTCTCTTTCGTACGACGAAGAATAAGCGGTCGAACTCTCGCAGCCAGTTCTGAACGAGAAGAGTCTCCATACTCATAGTTGTTATTAAACGTCTCAAGGTCTCCAAGTAAGCCAGGATTAAGGAAATCAAATATCGACCAAAGGTCTGAAAGCCTATTTTCTACAGGCGTACCAGAAAGCGCTAAACGGAACTTAGCGTTCAACATTTTTACCGATCTTGTAATCTGCGCATCTGGGTTCTTAATAAACTGCGCTTCATCTAGCACGGTTAATGAAAAGTCTATGTTATTTAAATAGTCTATGTCATTTCGAACTTGGTGGTAATTCAGAATCAAGACATCGTAATCAGTGGCTTTATGGTAGATTTTCTTACGTTTCTCAGGCGTTCCTGAAACGACTTTAACTTTTTTGTCTGGAACAAACTTAGCTGCTTCATCTTGCCAAACATAAACAACAGAAGCTGGCGCTACGACCAAAGCTGGACCGTCATTTTTCAAAGTTGACATGAGCGTCAAAGTCTGGAAAGTTTTACCTAAACCCATGTCATCTGCAAGGATAACACCGACACCGTACGATAGACGATTATAGAGGAACTCGACACCGTCTTTTTGATAAGGCCGCAATATAGAAAGTAGTCGCTCTGGAATGCTTGCAGGCTGTGGATCATTTGCACTTTTAAGACGCTGAACAAGTTCATCACTTGAAGCTGGAATACTGACTGAATCACCAAGCTTACCTAAAAAGGATTTAGCTTCCATTTTCAAGCGCTTACCGCTCGATTTCAAAATGTCCGCCATCTTCAACTCAATTAGAGTTTCAGAAACGGCACTCAAGTCAAGATTTAGCCAATCTCCTCCACGACTTCGATAAAGAGACTTATCCCCTTCAACAGCATGCTGCATCTCTTCATTTGAAAGTCGATTTTCGCCAATCTCCCATGATAAGGAGTAATTTAACCAATGCTCATCTTCGCGTAAATTAAGGCGAGCCTGAGGTTTTACCGGTTCATTTAGCACTCCTTCAAGATCTGAAGAACATACTTTCGGCACCATAATAGTCGGCCAAACTTGAATCAATTTCCGTAAAAGGTCTTCACTTTGAGAGTAAACTAACACGGGCTTTTTCTCTAAGCCTAGAACACTTGGGAGCTTTTGAAGTATATCTAAAACTGGTGAAGACAAACCGGAAACTTTAAAGCGCCCGCCACTGTAAACTAAACCAGCGCTAGCGTTTCCATCTTTTGAAATAACCTGGCCATTTTGTAAAGCTTCGAAATAAATATTGCCATTGTCCGAACGAACCCGCAAAACTAAATCGGCCTTGTCTGTTTCACGCTCAATAAACTTACCTTTGAAAAGATCCAAGCGATTCTCTAAAAGAGTCGGTAAGTGTTCCGGCACCATTTCCGTCGGCATATTTGGGGCTTTTTTGCTGAAACACTCAACTAAAGTTTTCCAGTTTATTGGAACATCTAGATGGACCATGGCTCCTTTGAGTAGGCACTTGTTTTTATCCCGAATACTCGAGTAAACTTTATGGAATTCTTCTTTGCATGAGTCTGAGGTAGAAATAAAACACTGAATTCGAGTTTTCTCTCCTTCAGGTATTAATTCAAAATGAATCCCTGCTGTCACCTTTAGAGCCATAGGCTTTTGGGTTTCCTTATCAAGAAAGCGATCTGGTGTATCGCGCCAAGAGTTTGTCCACTTCTCAAATTTCTTAGGAAGGACTTTAAGAACCTGTAGATTGTCTCGCCAAATGTGCGGTTCTTTTATTTCTTCTTTAAGCCACTTTAGAAAATAAGTGTCTTCTTTATTCCAATTCTCTAAAGTACCGTTCATCGCTTTGGTACAAAGATTGAGCAACTGCTGCATCCTAAGAATGCGGCGCTGATTGTTCGAAAAGTCGTAAAAGCGTAAAGTCGCCATTCCTGGATTTAGTTTAAAATCCACTTCTACCTGTAAGTCATGATGTAAGCTGACAGGCGCAACTTCAACTTTTTGTTTACGCTCTGAGTAGTTTGGCGGCGAAAAGTCAAAACCTGGCTGATAAGCTCGACGAGGTCTAGGGGTTGTACTTGTCTGCGCCGATGATTGCTCTGGCTTTTCTTTAACAGTCCAACCTCTAAGGGAAAAAGCGTACTCGACTATAACACTTAAGTACCAAGTGTGAATGCATGTATCTTTAGGGTAGTTACAACTGCATTTTTGTTGCCACTTACCTTCTCTGTAAATCCACTGTGGTCGAAAACGACCTTCCAAAGTACAGATAACTCCATCATCTAAAAACTTGAGTCCACCGACCAAAGGTTTCTTGACACGAGTGTAGTGAAGTTTTATACCATTTCCAAACAATCCTGTGTAGTGTCTTTTGTCTGGCCAATTCCGTGCCCATACAGGCGCGACAACAGGTATAAGTGATTCATCAATATTCATATCGGTTCCACGAGAGCTTCTAAGGTCGTCCAACATTAGGGTAAATTAGCAGGTTTTCTATGCAAGCGCCCTTGTTTATCAGAGGTTTTTCCCTATTATATACATGTCGTTATCACTAAAAACTTCTTACAAGGAGCACGCAGTAGAATTATGGGTCCACTTTCAAAATTACTAAAGATACAAGAACTTGAACTTGTTCTAAAAGAAAGCGCCATAGTTCATTCAGATAAAGATCTGGAAACTGATGAGCTCCAAAAACAGATAGATACTCTTAAAGAAGGTGTTCCTGAAAGACTGATGAAACACTTCGATAGAGTTAAGAAAAATGGTCTCGGCATAACTCAAGAACTCGATGGCCGCTGCAAGGCCTGTCACATGTCTATCCCTGTAGGGAACCTTTCTCGTATCAACAATGGTTCAGATGAACCTAAGTGTCCAAGTTGTCACGTTTTCATTTTTACATCAGGCTTCACGGAGGAAAATTAAATCATGGATTTAACAAGACTACTTCCAGCAAGTCACTGTGTTGTAAATATGACGGCTACAACAAGAGCTGAAGCTCTTGAGCAACTTATGCAACCTTTGGTTGACACAGGTATAATCACTGATGCAGATGAATTTACAAATGACTTAGAAAGACGTGAGCAGCAGATAACTACTGTTGTTGGAAATGGCGTTGCCATACCACATGCAAGAACGCAGTCTGCTACTAGACTTGGTCTTTCTGTTGGCTTCCTTCCTGAAGGAACACAACTTAAGTTTAGTGACGAAGAAGAAGTTGAAGAAGTAAACTTACTGTTTATGATCGCAATTCCTTCATTTGCTCCTGCATCTCACTTACCGCTCCTTCAACACATCGCGAAATTTATTCGCTATGAAAAGAAAGTAGCAAAACTCATGAGATCTAAAACTCCTGCAGCAACTGCAAAGTACCTTCATAGTTTCAAGACTAAATAAGCTTGGACACAGAAGAGCACCTTCCCAAAGGTAAAAAATGGCTTTGCCAACGTTGTGGTAACTGCTGTCGTCGTCCTGGCCCTGTCATTGTTTCCGGTAAAGAAATAGACAAGATGGCTAATTTCCTCGAAATGGATCCTGAAAAGTTTCTTGACCTGTACGTCAGCGTTACCCCAGATGGCGAAAACCTTACACTTATCTCTAAGCCTGACGAATCCTGTATTCTTCTCGATGGAACCAATAAATGTATGGTAAATGACGCCAAGCCTGATCAATGTAGTGGTTTTCCCAATACTTGGTTTTTTGAAGGTTGGAGAGATATGTGTGGCGCAATTCTAATCAATGAAGACGATTTTGATCAAGCTGTTATAGAGCGAGATAAAGACAAATAAGTCACTTTTACCAAATATGTCATTTTTGAATATTGCTTTAGAGCCTTTCTTAGAATACCTTTAAATAAGTAATGCTATTTAAGGGACTCATAAATGAAAGCTGCCATACTTACTCTTCTATTTTACACTACACTTCTTGGCCAAGAAGCTTCGATCCTCTCGATTGAAAGTCTAACTCAAGACAAACATACTTCTTCAGACAAGGCATATTTCCCAAAAGACTTTTTCTCCGGCACTCCTAAAGACACCATTTTTAAACTTGTTGATAAAAATAGAAATATCGAACACCGCTCAAAATTTAGCTTATTATTTGAAGAAGATACTCAGTATAATTTTCACAAACGATCAACTATTTCTTACAGCTACCAGTCATCAAGCTGCCACACATCAATTCAACTTCATACTTTTATAAACATTGAAGAAGATAACAGTTATATCATCGTTAACAGTTCTGATCCAATAGCTAGCCTATGTTATGGTTCCAGAACACATAATCCATACATCGCCCTCCTTTACAAGAAAATCGACTTTGAAGCTGCTAAATATATTGATGAAGTATTCTTTTGGCTAAACAAACTTAATGCAGTAAATCACACAATTGGAAATCAATCAGACCTCTCTTTCTCCTTTTCAACTGCAGATGGCAGTGCAGAACTTAAAATGGTCTCATCAAAAGAAAAGTCAGCAATCAAGGCAAATGAGTGGTTTGGTACTTTAAAAAAGAGATGGTCAACAAGCTTAAATGATGAAGCAAGGATTAGCTTCGCTGGTCTTATCATCAAAAAAGGAGTACTTACAAAGTTTGCATCTACATTATATCAAAATGACTCAAGTAAAGATTTTGCGGAGCAAATACTTGTGGACTACACCACTGATCCTCTCTTACCACGTGAAATAACAAGTAACTGTCTTAACATAATAGATTATAATTTAGATCTAACTCTAGACCCTCAAATAATTCAAAACATCACTAAAAACTTTAAGATAAATCAGCAATTCCTAAAAGAACTTAAAGATGCTAAGTTACTTTCGCTACAGGAAAACTATGATCACTTAGCATTAACCGATAAGCAAAAGGAGCTTCTTAAAAGCGACGAATATAAGTCCATTAAAATTATAGAAAAATGTAATAAAATGCTTCTTAAACTAAGAGTTTGTAAAGATAAAAATGCCCTTTTCAAACTAGCTACTAGTAAAGACAATATTCATGAATGGGCCCTTGTAAAACTTAAAGAATATCCTGAACTATACGTCCAGGCTCTCACATACTGGCTAGATAAAAAGGATCCAAAGAACTATAGCAAAATCTTTCATAAGATCCTTATAGTTAATAAATCTGGCACTTCAGGAAAGTGCGTGGGATAATTTAAGTCCGGCAAAATAAAAGAGAATATTCCTTCGATAGTTTTTGAATGCGTTAAATCCTCTAGCTTTTGCTTTTAGTAATTGTATTTTCCCATTGATATTTTCAGCTAATG
>JAJPOQ010000020.1 GCA_021232515.1 Lentisphaeraceae bacterium | reverse complement strand
TTCATTTAATGAAGCCATAGAAGTATCTCCGGGTGTTGTCATCGCCAAAGCTCCATGCGCCGCGCCATACTCAACTGCAGCCTGAAGCGAACCTTTTTCCATAAGTCCATAGATAAGACCTGAAGCAAAGCTGTCGCCGCCGCCGACACGATCATTTATTTCTAGATTGGCTTTGTGTGTAGCTTCGCAGTAACCTTCAGACTTACTCCAAGAAATAGCCCCCCAGTCATTTATACATGCAGTCTTCACGCCGCGTAGAGTCGTTGCTATTACCTGAAAGTTATCAAAAGCCGCGCTTGCCTGAGCAATCATCTTCTTGAAATTATCAATTGGCAGTGAACTTAAATTTTCATCAACACCTTCAACCTCAAAACCTAAGCAAGCCGTAAAGTCTTCTTCATTACCGATCATCACGTCAACGAATGGTGCTATCTTGCGATTTATCTCTCGAGCACCTTCTATGCCTCCCATAGACTTCCAAAGCGAAGGTCTATAGTTGAGGTCGTAACTCACTATTGTTCCATATTTCTTTGCTGCTTTCACAGCTTCCAAAACAACGTCTGGTGTTGTCGTTGAAAGAGCTGCATATATGCCTCCAGTATGGAACCAGCGCACTCCTTCTTCACCAAAAAGTTTATCCCAGTCTATGTCGCCTGGTTGAATCTGTGAAGCAGCTGTATGTCCACGGTCTGAACAACCGACTGCGCCGCGTACTCCGAAACCGCTCTCTGTAAAGTTTAGACCATTTCTTACGTCTCTTCCTAAACCGTCATAAGGCTTCCACTGCAAGTAAGAAAGATCGACACCACCTTGGTACATAAGATCTTCAATCAACTTACCAACTTCATTGTCTGCAAGAGCTGTAACTATAGCAGAGCGCAAGCCAAAACAACGCTTTATACCTCGAGCAACATTGTACTCGCCGCCGCCTTCCCAAGCCTGAAAAGTTCTCGTAGTTCTGACACGACCATTTCCCGGATCCAAACGCAACATCACTTCGCCTAGAGAGACCAAGTCGTACTTACACTCTGATTTCGATTTCACTTTCATTAAATTTTTCCTATGCGATTCATTTTCATATAGAAAATCTTATCTTCAATTCTCTTCAAACCAAGCTTTATATTTGATTTTTTACAAGTTTTGAGTTAATCTATAGTCAAAACAAGCTCACTTGATAAAATAAACAATAATCAATATTTATAACTTTAGGCGAAAATGTCGACAAATATACTAACTAGATTTGGCCGTAGTAACGATAGGCCAGCACTTTTTCCAGATGTCGCGCCAGTTGTCGGGCACAGGATAGTTAGCGAACACAGCAAAAATGCTTTGATCGTTCACTCCATGAGTAATTTTGAGATCACATACGTACTTGACGGAACGCTTGAGTGGATAATAAATGACCAATTAATTGTAACTCGTCCACATGATATACTTATAACTCATCCAAACGACAAGCTTGCCATACTTCAAAATAGTTTTCCTGTAAGTGAGTGCTTATTCCTCCAGATAAATCCCAACAACCAAGATCCACACTTTCAGCCACTTATTCACGAGCTACAAAAAGTCTACATGCGAAAAATAAGTTTTGGCTCAGACAACAGCAACCCTTTTCGACGCCTCGTGGATGAGCATGATAAAAATGACGATATGAGCTCCCAACTTTGCCACTCTTTACTAACTGACATACTAGTGCGTTTAGCTAGGCAGATGCGTTCTGGTGAAAACATGACTCCTGGTGAAAATAGCATGTTTCAGAAGGAAATTATAAATTTCCTTGAAGACAACCTTAAGCTGGAAATAACTGTTGGCGATATGGCAGATAAGATGGGCTACTCTGAGTCTCACTTCAGATCTTTATTTCGCAAAGTTTCAGACCTTTCTCCAGTTCAGTTTTTACAGCATTTGAGAATTGAAACTGCCCAAAGACTTATTCGTGAAGGGAGACTTTCTTTAACAGAAATAGCTTTTGAGGTTGGTTTCAATAGCTCCCAATACTTCTCCAATTGCTTTAAAAAACAGATCGGCCTTAGCCCACGGGAGTACAGAACTGCTTTGAGCAATACCAAGCGCGAACAAACTGTTCATGACCAAATGACAACGATCCAAGTCATGGATATGCACTTTCCGGTTAAAAATTAGTTGAGTTCATTTCGCTCTTTTTGTATTTTAGTTCAAGGTAACTACTAAAAATCAGGGCGTATGGAACCAAAAAAATCACCACTTAGACTAAAAGATCAAAGTCTTTCAAGGACAAATCAAGAACCAGAAGAAAACAAAATTCTGCCGCCTTGCCCAAGCTGCCAAAAACCACTAGCCTCTGAAACTGCTATCATCTGTATTCACTGTGGCCATAAACAACAGAACGCCTATGTCGATGATGAAGACGACTCACCTTCATGGATAGACTGTTTTAAGCTTGATAAAGAAGCCTTCATCTGTCTTATCATTGGTTTTGCCATGACTCTTGTTCTGACTTCTGGTTACTTCCCATTTTTACGTGGCGTTATAAGCTACTTCAATGTGCTGGTTCACGAGTTCGGACATTGTGCATTTTCTTGGATGATGGGCTTTCAGTCTTTTCCTGCATTTGACTTCCAACATGGTGGTGGCGTCACACTCTCTTTTGGTGAAAAGCCCAACTGGGCCATTGCCGGTTTCATTATCTTTTGTGTCGCTGGCACAGCCGTAAAATTTTACCGCTATAAGCTTATTGCCCTATCCTTACTTGCCATTTGCGCCTTTAACGTCGTCGCCATCTTAACGAATAACTACCGTCCGGTGATTATCTATGGAGGTCATGCGACTGAAGCCATCTTAGGCTGCGTGTTCTTATATAGAGGACTTACAAATGTGTCTGTACATCACGTCATCGAAAGAGTTTTATACTTCTTTCTCGGATCGTTTCTTCTTCTTGATCAATACTTCTTCTCCCATGAGATCATGCACGATGCTCATCGACGTGCAGACTACATAGAAGGAAAGCCAGGAAGCTTAAATGACATGGTCAAACTTTCAGATAAGTTCAATATAAGCTTAGATGCTTCACTTATATTTCATCTAAACTTCTGTATCTTTGCAGCACTTTTTACTTACGCCGTCTATGTCATCAGCATGAAGTTATATACGAGGTATTAAACTTGATCGATAGTCCGAAGGTGGCAACCCAGTTTCTTTTTTAAATTGTTTCGAAAAAGTGTATATGTCTGGGTATCCTAAGTATGCACTTATGGACTCAATTGTCAGCAAATCATTGCTAAGCATATCCTTAGCTTTATCAACCCGTTGTTTTATCTGCCAAGCGCCTGGTGATGTACCTGTAAACTCTTTAAACTGCCGCCTAAAATTTATGTAGCTCATATTAAACTTCTCAGCAACTATTGAGAGACTTGTCCGTTCATTGATATTCTTCAACATATAATCGACTGCTTGGTGCATGATCGGCGGCTCTTCTTCAGCTTCTCTAGACTTAGCATGTAGCTCGACAATAAGATCTTTAAGACGCCACAAAGCAAAGGCGCCGTCATTTTCTCTTTGGCAGTCTAAAAGACAATTCTGGTATAACTTAAAAGCTTCTACTGGATTCACAGTCAAAACTGGATTTAGATTTATCTGACCTCTTTCCTTCATAAGGTTAAAGAGGTGTTTAGGGACCCTTAAAAAAAATTGCCGATTGTCATCTGTATCCAAGATCTGAGCATGTGAACGTCCCGGAAAGCGTTGATAAACATTTCCTTGTTCCATTTTATGAGTAATACCCGTATCCTCCTCAAGATAGGTACCGTGGCCTCTTACCAACAAAACCATAACATAGTGATCACACAAAAAGCCTCTGCGCTCTTTTTTTAAGTTTGTGTGGGCCATAGTCAAGTCGCTATCTGGGCCATTGGGAACTGCATGATGATACAACATAAAGAAACTCTTTTGATCATATTTGACAACAATATAGATCAGATCCGACATTTTAACTAGTACAAGTTTTATATATGTTTCACCTTAATAACTGCGTGTATCAATATAGGAAACAAAATGAAGAAACTTCTCCTCTTGTTATTTTTGACAATAACTGCACAAGCTGCAGAGAAAAATATCATCTTTTTTATCACTGATGATGAAAGCCCAACTTTAGGCTGTTATGGCGATACTGTTGCCGTCACTCCTGCGATAGACTCTATCGCTGCAGATGGTACAGTCTTCAGAAATGCTTACGCCACAACAGCGAGTTGTGCAGCTAGCCGTTCAGTCGTTATGTCCGGCATACACAACCATAAAAATGGCATGTATGGTCACGCTCACCACTATCATAAGTTTTCTTCCTTTCACGATGTTGTCAGTCTTTCACTTCCAAGAGTTTTAGCAAATGAAGGCTACAGAACAGCTCAAATAGGTAAGTACCACGTTGCTCCTGAAGAAGTTTATCGCTTCCAAACTTACCTAAAAGGAAATCCTCGAAATGCAGTTCAGATGGCGAATGTCGCTGAGTCATTCATAAAAGAAAAAAACGATAAGCCTTTCTTCCTGTACTTCGCTACTTCAGATCCACATAGAGGTGGTGGCGAGAATAAAAACTTTGAAGGTAAATTTAAACCCGACCTGTTTGGTAACAAACCTAACAAAGGTTCATTTGAAGGTGTAAATGAAGTCTTCTACAATCCTAAAGACGTTATCATCCCGCCATTTCTCCCAGACACAAAAGAGTCGCGTTCTGAACTTGCTGAGTACTACCAGTCTGTATCTAGAATTGACCAAGGTTTAGCTAGACTTGTTGAAATTCTTAAAGAAAATGACCTCTACGACAAAACTATGATAGTTTTCACTGCAGATCACGGCATGGCTTTCCCTGGTGGTAAAACTACTGTTTTTGAAGGTGGTCTAAAGGTTCCATTTGTCGTCAGAAACCCTTACGAAAAGAAACGTGGTATTGTTTCTGAAGCGCTTATTTCTCATGTTGACATCACCCCTTCTCTTCTAGACTTTGCTGGTGGCTTAAACAAAAAAACTAACAGTCCCAAAAAATGGATCAGTCCGAAAGAGTACTGGAAAAATAAAGCCTATGCAAAAAAAGAAAACCGCAGTGGCGGAAACAAGTACAAAACTTACCATGGTAAAACATGGATCCCAATTCTAGGGAAAAAAGATTCAGACGAACACACTGTCATTCACGGTTCACACACATTCCATGAAATTCAGATGTACTACCCAATGAGAGCTCTAAGAGACAAAAAGTATAAGATCATCTGGAACATTGCTTATCAGCTACCTTACCCTTTTGCATCTGACCTATGGGCGGCATCGACTTGGCAAGCACAGTTAGCTAAAGGCAAAGATGCTATGTACGGCCTTAAAACCGTTGACCAGTACGTTAATCGTCCTGCATTTGAACTTTACGATATGCAAAAAGATCCAAACGAGTCAAAAAACCTAGCTACTGACCCAGAGTACTCGAAAGTTCTACAAGAGTACAAAGACAAGCTAAAGGCATTCCAAACAGAAATGAATGACCCATGGGTCATGAAGTGGAAGTACGAGTAAAGCAAACTCATAGAAAGTCCTAAAACCGGCTCCGGCCGGTTTTTTTGTGTATATCGTGTAAGAAGCTTAAACTGCTTGTCGTATCACTCTTTATACGGCCTCGTATGTGTTTATTGTATGAAAACCGGCTCCGGCCGGTTTTATTTTTTAGAAATCCTACAATTCAGCAAAAGCTTCTTTCGCCAGCCCCCACATCTTATCTGTCAGAACATGGTCTGCTCCTTTCTCGATAAAGTGAGTAAACTTCTCTTGAGCTCCAGCTGCTTTATAAACAGAGGCGATCTTAACAATACTTGCTTTGGCTTCAGGTATTGGTGTTCCTATATCGACTTCACCAAGATTCACATGAACTCTTCTAGGAGCAATCAACGAAACTATATCTTCCAAGTCACCATATTGATTAAGACCTGGAATGAAGTTCGAGTAACAGTGTAAGAGTTGAGTACGCTCAATCGCCGCATAGTTCGGTAAACAGCAGTTTCCTACCATCACGTTCAATCTCTCTTCCCATGGCGCTATCAACCAAGTGTGAGTCGACCCCATAGAGTGTCCATAACAGCCCATTCTATCTGCATCTACTTCAGGGCGTGACGCCATATAGTCGACCGCTCTTTTCATATCCAGTATATTCTTCCAGGCTAAACACTTACCGTCGATGACATACTCAAGGAACTCAAATCTTTCGTACTTCCCACCTTTTAACTTCTTCTTTGGATCTTGACGACTTTCAAAACAAAGAGCGTCTGGGCATAAAACGACATAGCCCAATTTTGCCAGTGCCACACCAGTGTGATGCTGAGGATCACCAGCCAATCCAGCCGGTTCACTTTTACCTAAATTGTATTGACCGTTATGTTGATGCCAAACGGCAACGGCTGGTGCAGGGTTTGAGACTGAAACTCCATCTGGAATAAGCATTATAGCTTTAACTCTATCGCCCTCTTCAACTTCATAATCAAGATGTTCTAAACGATAGCCAACCTTTGTTTCTGACTTTGAAACCTTTGCTTTTAAGTCAGCAGTTTCTGGCCATGGACCGCCAAGACAATCTAAAAGATTTTCTTTAAATCCTTTAGCCGACTCAGTCTCATTATTTGCTAACGCCATATCTGTATCACAACACCCTGCTACTAAAGATAAACCACCAAGAACACTAGTTCCTTTTAGAAAGTCTCTTCTATTCTTCATCAAATACCTCATAAATCCATTCGTCTATACTTTAGAGTATAAAACAATTGACCCAGAATAAACATTACAATTTGCCTACTTGTTAAATCAATATTTAGTTTAAATGGCTAAACACAGCTTTATCTTACCTAGAAATATTTCCTAACTTTCTATATATTATATGTAAGTTGTTTGTTATTAATGACGTAGTGACTTCTGAATATAAATGGGTGTTGTATGAAAAAATTTACTCTTATTGAGCTTCTTGTCGTGGTTGCGATAATCGGCATACTATCAAGCTTGTTGCTTCCTTCACTATCGAACGCGCGTGAAAAAACCAAAACTGCCGTCTGCCTAAACAATCAAAAACAAGTAAGTCTAGCAAT
Organism: Lentisphaeraceae bacterium; assembly: GCA_021232515.1. Lineage (GTDB taxonomy): Bacteria > Verrucomicrobiota > Lentisphaeria > Lentisphaerales > Lentisphaeraceae > JAKVBD01. The sequence goes on along the minus strand of JAJPOQ010000020.1, from coordinate 7,812 downwards.
AAATATGTACGCCGCAGAAGACACTCTACCTGGCCCATCATGGTTAGGAGTGCGACCAATTTACAATAAATGGGTAGAACGCCTACCTATGTATTTGGCAATCTATTCAGGTGAAGCCGCTCCAGACAATACAAATAGAGTTAACAAGTTATTTGTTTGCCCATCCTTCAAAGGCTCTATCTCTGGTATAGATGAAGAAGAATCTCTTCACTTTGAAACTTTTGGCCGCAATGATGACAACAGTCGCTACTTTGGTTACCCCGATGGCGATGTGGCCCCACTCTATATCAGCAATGTTGAAGATCCTGCTGTAGAGTCTGCCTTGGCCGATATAGATAAATACTACTGGGACTTACGAGGCTGGGGCTGGAGTGAAGACCTTTCACAGCAACCTCACCATGGTTATAGAGGCGGACAAGGTACTAGAAACATCCTTTACTTTGACGGCCACGCCATAAACACATCGAAACTTCCTGCTGATTAAGACCAAGATCTGCGCAAACTATCCCATTAATGCGCATATACGTTAAAAACTCTTGTTAATAAAAGATTTTGTCGATATTATTTTTCAAATAAAATCATTAAGGACACTTTCATGAAACTTTTCTGGGCCTGTTTACTCTTCGCACTTTTCGCCAGTTCTTCACATGCACAAAAGCTCCGTGTTGGCTATGATCAAAAGCCTCAAGATGCCGCTGCCGAGCTAAATTCACTGACCAAACAGACTCAAACACTAGATGCCTGGGAAAAAAGAAAAGAAGTCGTTATCCAAGGTATCCTAAAAGGAGCTAAACTAGAAACACTTCCAACACGTACACCACTTAAGCCTATCTACGATAATAAACGAAACTACGATGGCTACACCGTTGAAAGTGTTGCTTTTCAAAGCTCTCCAGGCTTTTATGTAACGGGCTCACTTTATCTACCGACTAAGTATGAAGGTAAATTAGCCGGCATACTTTGCCCACATGGTCATGGAGGTCGCTTTCGACCATCACGTCAATCTCGCTGTGCAGTCTTGGCGAAAATGGGCGCTGCTGTTTTTCTATATGACATGGTTGGCTATGGCGACTGGCAAGTAAACGGCTGGAGCCACAAGAAAACTCCCGAGATACTACGTCTACAAACATGGAACAGCATCCGAGCTTTAGACTACCTTGAGAGTCTTGTCTTTGTCGACAACAAACGCATAGCCATTACAGGTTGCTCTGGTGGTGGAACTCAAAGTTTCATCCTCTCTGCTCTCGATCAAAGAATCGCTGTTTCAGTTCCTGTTTGCCAAGTTTCAGGTCACTTCTTTGGTGGCTGTCACTGTGAAAGCGGTATGCCTATACACTGGAGTAAAACCCATAAAACAAATAATGTAGAAATCGCCGCTCTAGCTGCGCCTCGCCCTCAACTAGTCATTTCAAATGGTAAAGACTGGACTCAGAAAATACCAGAAACTGGCTTTCCATACATCAAACATATCTACAAACTATACGGCAAAGAAAGTCTTGTTGAGAATGCTCACTTTAAAGATGAAGGTCATGACTACGGAGTTTCTAAAAGAATGGCAGCTTACCCATTTCTTGCCAAGCATTTAAAACTCAACCTAAATGCGGTAAAGAACTCACAAGGCAAAATCGATGAATCATTTATAACTATTGAAACTGAAGAAGATATGTATGTCTTTAGAAAAGATTTCCCTCTTCCAAGTGATGCTGTAAAACCAAACTCTAAGCTCCCTTAAAAACAAATGAGTCAAAGCTTACACTAAGTCTATTTAAAAATAGCTTCTCGCCTTTTATGTTGTTATCTACACAAAAGGTAAATGATGAAAACGAAGTCCGACAAAGAAAGTTTTGCTGCAGGTAAGAACAACTGGTTTCTTGAATCTAGTTCTTTACCTGAGCCTCGCTTTGTCCAAGCTCAGCTCAAAAAAAGCCTTGAAGTATACGGCTTATTCCTTATACGCACGACTCCTAAGCCTGATTCTCCGGAGCTAAAGAATGAGCTTAAAACTTACTTAAAGTCATTCGGCCAGCTTCTAAATCAGTCTCCAGAAGGTTGCGATGTTTTTGAAGTCAAAAATGAAGGTTTTGAGCCTGGCCATCCAAAATTTCGCGGTCCAAGTTCAAATCGCCGTTTAACCTTTCACACTGACAGGTGTGACACCATCGTTTTCTACTGTGTAAATCCTGCCGACAGTGGAGGCATAAATCAATTCGTCAAAGCTCACACTGTATATAAAAATTTAGAGCAAGAGTCTCCCATATTACTAGAGCAGCTTTGTCAGCCATTCATCTACAAACGACACAATGCGGACCCGGACAACCCTCTAAAAACCTATGAGTTACCTGTCTTTGATAAAGTCGACCAAACAGTCTTTGTCACACTCATGACTTACCTCATAGAAAAAGCCGCCAATGACCCTGAACTGCCCAACCTAACCACACAGCAAAAAGAAGCTCTTGAGGAATTCCAAAAAATTTGTGAGCGATCAGAAAATCAACTTGAGATAAAGCTTGAGGCTGGAGATCTCCTCTTTTTAGATAACACCCGCATGCTGCACAGCCGCACGTCATTTACTGATGTAGAGAACAAACGCCTCTATTATCGGTTTTGGATAACTCATGCTTGGTCTCCAGATTTACCAAAAAGCTTTAAAGTTCTATTTGGTAGCTCTAAAGCAGGTACAGAACGCGGTGGATTCAAAAAGCTTAATCAGTAGTGCCCAGCCTTTCACGAGCATAACTGCCATCTTGAACACGGCGACACCACTCTAGATTTCCCAAGTACCACTCAACTGTTTTGCGTATGCCGGACTCAAAAGTCTCTTCTGGCTTCCAACCTAGTTCTTTCGTGATCTTAGAAGCATCTATAGCGTAGCGCAAATCATGACCTGGGCGATCTTGAACATAAGTAATAAGATCTTCAAACTTCTTAACCCCAGCAGGCTTCTCTGGGTGGAGCTCTTCAAGAAGTGAACATATGGTTTTGACGACATCTATATTCTTCTTCTCATTGTAACCGCCAACATTGTAGGTCTCACCGACTACGCCTTCTGAAACAACCTTAAAAAGTGCTTTCGCATGATCATCTACAAACAACCAATCTCGAACTTGTGCTCCATCGCCATAAACTGGCAAAGGCTTACCTTCCAAGGCATTTAAAATCATCAAAGGCACAAGCTTTTCAGGAAAGTGATAAGGCCCATAATTGTTTGAACAGTTTGTTAGAACTACAGGAAAACCATAAGTTCTATTCCAAGCACGAACTAAGTGATCTGACGATGCTTTCGATGCTGAGTAAGGCGAACTTGGTGCATAAGAAGTCTCTTCCGTAAAAAAGTCTTCCGGCCCTTCTAAGTCACCGTAAACTTCATCGGTTGAGATGTGGTGAAAACGAAATACTGCTTGCTTAGACGCCTCAAGTGAAGACCAATACTTACGCGACTCTTCTAGTAGGACATAAGTCCCAACTATGTTCGTCTGAATAAACTCGGCTGGACCGTCAATAGAACGATCGACATGAGACTCAGCCGCCAAGTGCATAACAGCATCTGGCTGAAAACTTTTGAGTAAGTCTGCGACTTTCTCAGCGTCACATATATCTACTTGAGCAAATGAGTAGTTTTTACTTTGGGAGACACTCGTTAAAGACTCCAAGTTTCCAGCATAAGTGAGCTTATCCACATTGAGAACTTCATACTCTGTCTCAGTTAATATATAACGAATAAGAGCTGAACCAATAAAACCTGCTCCGCCTGTGATAAGTATTTTCACTTGTCTTCTTCCTTCAAAACTGTTAAAACTCGACTGACTTCCTGACGCCAATCTTGATCAAGGTCACCTAAAACTCCACTCAGCTTAGTTGAATTCAAACAAGAACTCTGTGGTCTCTTTGCTGGAGTGGGATAATCACTCGTTGATAATTTATTTAATTTCGGAATTCTGTCGATCAATTGCATTTCTTTAGCTTGGCTAAATATGTCTTCGGCAAAATCATACCAAGTACAAAATGGTTGTCCTGAAAAATGAAATATCCCAGAAACGTCTACACCTGAAAGACTTTTCTCTGCTAATCCTAAGAGAACTTGAGCTAAATGAACCGACGATGTAGGTCCACCATGCTGATCTGAAACTATACCGAGCTCATCTCGCTCTTTACCTAGACGAAGCATAGTCTTCAAAAAGTTATTTTTAAATTCGGAGAAAACCCACGCTGTTCGTATGATGAGAGCACGATCATTGACTGCCAATAAAGCTTTTTCTCCCGCTAACTTACTGGCTCCATAAACTCCAAGAGGGTTTGTCTCATCTTCCTCAAAATATTCTTCTTTGGAGCCATCAAACACATAATCCGTCGAAACATGAAAACAGCCAGCGCCTTTGTCTGCACATACTTCACCAAGCTTGCGAACTCCGGATTCATTTATATCAAAAGCTTTTTCTCGCTCTGTCTCTGCTTGATCAACAGCAGTATAAGCCGATGCATTGATCAATAAGTCAAAGTCTATACTTCCGAGGACATCCTGAACTTGAGTTTCATTTGATACATCTAAATAAGCACTAGATAAGAATTGAAATTCATAAGGGAATTTCGAGGCAATTGAAGCTATTGATTGTCCTAGTTGGCCATTTTTGCCGATAACAATTATTTTTTTCATACAAGGTCTTTTAGTCGATGCTCGGAAGCGGTTACTTCCCGGCGAATATAAACACTCTGGAGGATACCAACACAAACCATTGTACTGATAATGAATGATCCACCATAACTTAAAAATGGTAGCGGGATACCAATGATCGGCGCTATACCGATCGCCATACCGACATTTATGTAAGTGTGACACAGGTACAACATACCTATAGAAATAACTAAAACTTTACCATAGAGGTCTCTGGCTACACATGCCGTTCTTATGGTACAAAGAATTACCCCAAGAATGAATAAGAGCACGACCATCGCCCAATAGAAGCCACCTTCCTCACATATAATTGAAAATATACAGTCCGTCGTCGTTATACTTCGCGGTAAAAACCCGAGCTTTATCTGAGTACCATTGCCCCAGCCTTTGCCTCCTTTACCACCACTGCCAACTGCAAGGGCCGATTGATAAGCTTGCCAGCCATCGTTAGCAATAAAGCGCCTTAAAGAAACATACTTGCGACGAAGTTTAGTGTATTCTTCTTTGGAAATCTCTTTTTTCTGATAAGCTATCTCAGTCTTAGTGTAAAACCATGGGTTACTCATGTTCTCAATGCGAGCAATCTTATCCTCTGGCAAGCCAGCATCTGTTGCTTTGTTAGTCGAGTACTCAACCGACATAGGGTGAGCTACCGGATGAATAAAAACGTCAATTCGCTGCTTTTGGTGTGGCTTCAAGATGAAGTACATGACTGGAGTCAGTATCACTGCCATAAGCAATGGATACGCCAAGTAACGCACTTTACAGCCAGCGACAAAAAGGACCGTTGCCGTGATCGGTATAAATACTAAAGCACTACCAAAGTCAGGCTGCATACCGATGAGAAATACCGGACCTGCGGCAAGTAAAACCACTGGTATGATATTCGTCAATTGATTTAAAAGCACCCTTGCCCGAGAGGCATACCAAGCCAAAGCAACTATCGAACAAGGCTTGGCTATCTCTGAGGGTTGAATCGTAAAACCAGGAAACTTAATCCAGCTTCGTGCGCCATTTATCTCCATACCCACACCGGGTATAAGTACAAGCGTAAGCAAGATTAAGCCAAAGACATAGAACATCCATGAGTGCACACCAATCCACTCATAATCGATATAGGCTATGCCAACCATGAGCACAAAACCGACACCTATCCAAAGCATTTGTTTGATATAATAATTGGCTAAACCGCCACCTGCTTCAAGGCCTATATGGTAGATAACAAATACGCTGAAAGACAATAAGGACATGACTAAGAAAATGAGGATGAGGTCCATTCTCAAGATGAAGTTAAAAACAGATTTAATCCTGTCCCATAAAGTCATAGTTTATGCCACCAAACCATTAGTCATGATTAAAACTCTCCAAGGCATCCAGAACTTGTTGAGGGCTTATGCCCTTTAAGCAATCATAGTCTTTTCCCGGAGCTTCACAGGTCTTCTTCAAACAAGGAGAACACTCGATCCTATTCCAAATGACACGCCAGTTACCACCAAGTGGCCCAGTTGCACGAGGATCCGTTGAGCCAAAAACTGCAACACCTTTACCACCCATAGCTGCGGCTAAGTGCATGCCACCGCTGTCATTGACAACACTAGCTTCAACATTGCCTAAGATAAACATGAGCTCTTGAAGATTAGTTTTACCTGCTAAGTTCAAGCCGCCGCCAGCATGCTGACAAACAGCTTCGGCAACGTCTTTTTCATCAGGTGTACCTATGACGACGACTTTTTTGCCGTCTTCTAACCATTTTTTAGCGACTTCACCGTAGTGCTCTATTGGCCACTGCTTAGCAGGCCCAAACTTGGCTCCCGGTGCTAGAGCTATCCACTTGTCATTTGGATCAAAACCTAAGTCTTTTAAGTGACTGAGAGATATATCCAGCTTACCTGGCTCATATGAGTCGTCCCAAGTTTTAGCGCCACAAGCTGCGGCTATCTGCAAATATTCGCGAAGCTGGTGGTGCTTATCTTTACCTGCTACCCTCTTCCACTTTGGAAGTTTATGGGTCAACATAAAACTTCTGAAACGACCTTTACGGCCAACGCGAACAGGGATCTCTTTAAAAGCTATATCCATCGCCGATCCAAAAGAGTTCGGTAAAGTCACCGCGACACCAAGGTCTAACTTGAGAATTTTGTCGGCTAACTCTGCGTCTGTACGCTTACTCGACATAGGCATAACTTGCTTAACCCATGGAAACGCTTCCCAAAACGATTTCAGGTTCTGCGGTGCAAGTATGTATAAGTGAGCATCTTCGGGTAATAATTGTGAAATTTCATATACTGCTGGCAATGTCATACATGCATCGCCCAGCCAATTTGTTGAACGGATTAAAACGCCTTTCTTCCAATCAACATTCTCTCCTAAAAGATACTTGAAATCCGGCTCGCCGATCTCCGCCTTGTATGTATCCATCTAAACTCCATTTTCAGTGTCCCTAACTATATCGGTTTGAGCACAAAAAAAAAGCTCTTATCTCAAGAAGAACTGAGAAAGTCCAAATGCTTTATTTAGCAAGCTTACTAACTAATCATTGAGGTTAGATATGAGTAAGGAATTAAGAGCCCTTAGGTACCTAAATTCAATAATCATTTAACTGGTATATAATTACTTATTAATGTTCCAAGTTTTGTGACGATGGAGCAACCTTTCTAATTCCCATCATCACCTTATTCTGTATTTTCATCTTTTCATTCCAGAATATTTTTCACTGCTTTTCATCAGTAAATTTCTTTAATAATATGCGAGCCATTTTTGCACATCCCTTATTCGACCAATTGTAGGCTACTTTTTTGATTCTACGCGCAACTTCACGAATCACTCTTTCAATGAGGGATGATGCTCTTGGGCAAATGATACCAGTTTTCAGCCACCGTCTTACATATCCAAACATGGCTTTTTTAGAATTTTCTAAATATGTTGCTGCTTTGTCATAGCTCTTTCGATTAAGATGTTTAATAAGAGAGTCTATCATTTCTTCGGACTTCTCTATTTGTTCCTCTATATCATCTTTTTCTACTTCACTGACATATTCAAAGTCTTCTTTGGGCAATTCAACAGCGAGGATTCCAGTTAGTGCTTTTTGTATTGGTTTACTGTCTTTTACGGTTCCGCCATTTTGCCACATCGCATGATACATA
>JAJPOQ010000156.1 GCA_021232515.1 Lentisphaeraceae bacterium | reverse complement strand
AACACTAGGAGGAAGAAGAAAAGGTTGGTCTTGACTATAATCTTTGAATTTCTTCATGAGTTTATTTTTACAATAACAAAAAAGCGCCAATAGAAAAATCCATTGACGCTTTTTGAAGAGACTTTTGATACAGCCCCTTTTATTTCATACTTATGGATCTGGACATATAAAAAGATTCATCTAATTTTACAGATAATCATTCAAAAATTTGTAAATAAAATAACTTAGAATTAAACTTTGAATTTAGGCGTCAGAATTATTTAAATACTATGGAAAATATTAACTACGAACAAGACTTCTTTTCAGCAGCGAGAACTGGATTTCAAAGCTTAACTAAAAGTGAGCAAAAGTCCATTCAAAACTATATCGAAGAATCTATTGCAGAAGATGGAAGTTTTAACAATCTAGAAAATAAGTCTGACCTCTACAAATCTTCTTTTGGCATAGCTCTGCTCAATATTTTTGAGAGCTCTACTAAAAAAGATGAAGTTAGTAAGTATCTGAGAAAATTTAAGGATGGAGAAGCTCTCAACTTTCTCTACGTAAGTGCCCTAAGTAGAAGCTGGCGATTTAATAGAAGTGATTCATTAGACATAGGCAGTTATAGCAGCATAGCTGAAAAGCTTGAGTATAACAGATGCAGTGATGGTCTCTGGAACCAAGCAGCGGGAACGGCATTTGGTAGTGTTTACGGTACATACTTAGCAGTACTAGCTTATCAAAACCTGAGTCAGACTATTCCTGATGAAGGAAAGATTTCAAAAGGCTTAAGTGCCTTAACAAGTGATGACATGGCCTTTGGAACTGACAGAGGAGCCAAGAATGGTTCTACTCCAGCAACTGCCATGGCAACATTACTTTTAGACTACATGGAAGATCCTACAGACTTCTATGTTTCATGGCTTATAAAGCAACAGCATAGTGATGGTGGTTTCTTAGCAGTTTCACAAATGCCATTTAGTGATGTACAGTCTACTGTGTATGTCATTCAAGCTTTAAAGTATGCAGCTCCTGATGAGCTGATTAAAATTAAAGAAAGCGTTAAAAGCTTTCTCTTATCAATGAAAAAGGAGAATGGATTTACAGGACATTGTAAAGACACTTTTACAGATATAGAAAACACCTATTTTGCCCTAGCTGGACTAGGGATGATCGCATAAACAGATTGATCAAGAAAAATAGTTAAACTCACAGCAGCTTACATGGGATTTGTAAGAAGCTTCTCAACAAGAGCGTTTAACATTTATATTACCTTCTGTCGTGTTATATCTGAAATTAATGCAAAGCAAATAAACGGTTCGTAAGACTGAAGTTGCGGATAGTAACGAAGAACTCAAACCTAGTGGTTTTTGTTTGGGGTATTTTTAGATACCGAGTTTTCACACAAATATTAATTGAATCGAGAGCATTAATGAAAAATTTGATATTAATCGCTGTAGTACTTTTACTTGCGTCATGTCAGAGCAACAGCTCAAGCGCAAAAGTAGAAGGTTTTTTAAACTGGAGAGGCCCTAACCAAAACGGCACATCTCTAGAAACTGGCTTACCCGATACTTGGGATGTCCAAAATGGCACTGCCTGGAAACATGAAATAAAAGGTAGAGGCGCTCCTGTCATCGCCGGCAATAGAGTCTTTAGCTTAGGCTATGTTGGCGACAAGCAAGAACTACGTGAAGTTTTATCTTGTATAGACCTTCAAACGGGCAAAATCCTTTGGCAAAACTACTACTCTGACTTTATGTCGGACATCATCTACGATCGTTACTCAATCGGCAGCCCAACTATCGACCCAGAAACTGGTCTACTCTATGTTATGACTACTCCTGGCCTACTTATCTGTCTTAACCAAGATGGCAAAGAACTGTGGAAGATCTCTCTGATGGAGAAGTTCGGTAAGATGACTTTCCCAAATGGTCGTACAGGAGCACCAGTTATTTTCGGAGATACTGTCGTTATCCATGGCATCTCTGCTAACTGGGGCAAGCAAGGTCCTCCAAGAAGTCGCTTCTACGCCTACCGCAAGGATGATGGAACTCCAGTTTGGAACTCTACTCCAGGCGTTGGCCCGAAAGACAGCTCATTTTCAACTCCTGTCATAAGTGACTTCAAAGGCCGCAAAGTTATGTACGCAACTACTGGTTGTGGTAACTTAGTTTGTTTTGATGCATCTACTGGCACTCCATACTGGCGTTACCAAATGTGTATCGGTGGAGCAAACTGTAGTGTTTTAGTTTATAAAGACACAATCATCGCTGTTCACGGCAAAGAAAACCTCGACACTTCTACAACAGGTAGAATGATAGCTATCAAAATGCCAAAAGAACTCAAACCAGGACAAGTTCTTGATAAGTCTTCTGAATTATGGCGTTCAAAAATCGATGCATTTTCATCTTCTCCTGTTCTAGTTGAAGACAAAGTTTACATGGTTGATGAAACAGGTAACCTTCATTGCTTAAATGCCGATTCTGGAAAAACTCTCTGGACAAAAAAGTTGGGCTCTGCACAAATTCACGCTTCGCCACTTTATGCAGAAGGCAAACTTTACATACCACTTCTAATTGATAGTACAGACGAAAAGAGTAACTCTGGCCTATTCTATATTATCAAACCAACAGAAACTGGTGCTGAGATCCTTTCTAAAGTTCGTATCCACGGTAAATGCCTAGGTTCACCTGCTATCTATAACGGTAAAGTCCTGGTTCATACGACATCAACACTTTATTGCTTTGGCAATGAATCCGGAAAGACTAGTAACTTTCTTGCTCCTGAATTAGCTACTGATAATAAAGCCCCAGCTGGTGCTAAAGTTGTCACTAGACAAATTCTCCCAAATGAAGTCTTACTCAAACCAGGCGAAGCTGCAACTTTCAAATGCCGCGAGCTAGATGCTCAAGGCCGAGTTATCCGCGTTGGTGATCTACCTGCAGGTAAATGGGCTGGCTACATCCCTCCAACAGCGAAAGTTAAAGCTAGCATGAACGGTAAATTCAATGACAACGGCGTTCTAACTGCTGATCCTAAAGTACAATCATCTGCTGGCGCATATCGCTTCTCTGCAAACGATGGTATAAAATCTGTCATTCGCGGTCGAGTTCTTCCGTCAAACTACGAAGAGGATTTTGAATCATTTACTCCAACTGTCCCAAGACCAGCAGAAAACACCAAGTACGCTTGGCCTCCACTGGCTTGGATTGGTGCACGCTTTAAATGGGAAATCCGTGAAATTGATGGCAATAAATGTCTTATAAAAGTACAAGACCGCCTCATACTTCAAAGAGCTATAAGCTTTATCGGTGATCCAGACATGGAAGACTACACTATTCAGGCAGATGTCATGACTGGTGGTAACCGTAGAGTTATGTCTGACGTCGGATTAATCAACCAGCGTTACATCATCGCTCTCAAAGGTACTCACAGATCACTTTCTATAAGCTCTAACCTTGACCGCCTGGAAGTTAACAAAAGATTTCCAGTCAAGGCAAACACTTGGTACACTCTTAAAACTAAAGTTAAGAAACATGGTGACGGTAGTGGCACTATCTTCGTTAAGTGTTGGAAAAAAGACACAGACGAGCCAGCAGAGTGGACTCTTGAGCACAAAACTGAGCATGTCCATGACAAAGGTGCTCCAGGCCTATTTGGCTTCTCTCCAGGCGGTTTAAAGCCTGTATTCGTTGATAATATCAAAGTTTCCGCTAACGAAGGTAAATAATTATGAGAAATAAACTTTTCACTACTGCACTAGCTCTCGGTTTATCATTTACAGCAACTGCTGAAGATTGGCCTCAATGGGGCAAGACGAACGATAGAAATATGATTTCTAACTCCAAGAATGTCCCTTCAAGCTTCAACCCAGGCAAATGGGATGACGACAAAGAAGACTTTACTACTGAAGGTCGTAAAAACATCCTTTGGGTTCATAAACTCGGTTCTCAAACTTACGGTAACCCTACTGTTGCAAATGGTCAGGTATATGTCGGTACAAATAACGAAGTACCACACAACCCAGCTATAAAAGGTGACCGCGGTATCGTTCTTTGTCTCGATGAAAAAACCGGTAAATTTAAGTGGCAAGTTTCCGTTCCAAAAATGGATTCCGGCAAAGTAAATGACTGGGAATATCTTGGTATTTGCTCATCTCCAACTGTTGACGGAGACAGAGTCTACATCATGACTAACCGTTGTGAAATCATCTGTGTTGATGCAAAAGGCATGGAGAACGGCAATCAAGGCTACCAAAAAGAAGCTGAATACATTAACAGTGTCAGCGGTGCTAAAACTAATGTAAAACCAGGTAAACTAGATGCAGATATACTGTGGGTTTACGACATGCGTGAAGAGCTCGGAGTTTTCCCTCACAACGCAACAAGTTCGGCTCCACTAGTCATAGGTGACAAAGTTTACTGCAATACATCAAACGGTGTAGACTGGTCTCATAAAAACATCCCATCACCATTTTCTCCTGCTGTTATCTGTCTAGATAAGATGACTGGCAAACTTGCTGGTGAAGAGATGTCAGGCATAAGTGAGCGAATCCTTCACGGTAGCTGGTCTACGCCTGCTCATGCCAAGACATCAAAAGGCGACATGGTTTTCTACGGTGCGCCTGACGGTTTCCTATATGCTTTCGACTCTAAACCTGTTGAAAACAAAGAAGAAGAGTTAATGCAACTTAAAGAAGCTTGGAAAATAGACTGTAACCCTAAGAGCTACAGATTTAAGGACGGTAAAGCGATAAAATACGCTAAACCTGAAGGTCCAAGTGAAATCATCTCAACTCCGGTTATTTATGATGACAAAGTCTATGTACCAATTGGTCAAGACCCTGAACACGGTACGGGACTAGGTAACTTTGTTTGTGCTGAAGCTGCAACAGGTAAAATTCTTTGGCAAACTCAAAAAATTAACCGTTCTATTTCAACTCCTTCAATCACTAAAGACCTTATATTCGTTGCTGACTTCAACGGTGTTTTGCACTGTTTAGATCGTCACACGGGCAAAACTTACTGGACGCATGACACTGAAAGTCACATCTGGGGTTCAACTCTTCTTGTTGATGGTAAAGTTTATATCGGCAATGAAGACGGTGAGCTTTATATCTTTGAAGCAACTAAGACTAAAAAAGAATTAGCCAATATCTACCTAGAGGCTTCTATCTTTGGTTCGCCTGTTATAGCAAATGGCGTTCTTTATGTCGCTACTCAAACTCACTTGTTTGCAATCAAACAGTAATCCGGAGTACATAGATGACACCCAAAGCGCGAAACGTAGTTTTCGTCGGTGTGCTAGTACTCATGGTACTGCATCACGACTTCTGGCTATGGTCAGATAGAACGTTAGTATTTGGCTTTTTACCTTCAGGATTAACTTGGCATGCCGGTTACTCCCTAGTTGCTGCTCTTTTTTGGTACCTAGTTATGAAATATGCATGGCCAAGTGAAATAGAAGACTTTGCAGAAGGCAAAATAGATTCACTTAGCGAAGCTGATAAAACTACGGAGGATGATAAATGAGTCCTTCAATCATGATCATTTTCGGATACCTAGGTCTTATACTCATCCTAGGTGTTAGTAGTAGTTTCTTCGGCAAAAAAGGAGACTCTAGTGATTACTTCAAAGCAAGTAACTCTATTGGACCTGTTCTCCTTCTCTTGACCGTGTTTGGCACGACTATGACAGCATTTGCTTTAGTTGGCTCTTCTGGTGAAGCCTTTCAACGAGGAATCGGTGTTTATGGACTTATGGCTTCTTGGTCTGGTCTTATACACTCTGCTGTTTTCTTTCTTATCGGCATTAAGCTTTGGGCCTTTGGCAAAAAGTATAACTACAATACCCAGATCCAATTCTTCAAAGCAAGGTACGAAAGTAAAGCCCTCGGCTATATGCTATTTCCTATCCTTGTTGCTCTCGTCATCCCTTATCTTCTCATTGGAGTTATGGCTGGCGGTGCATTTCTCGCTAAAACATCCGACGGCATGTTAACTAAAGCGAGTGCAGGAGCATTAATCTGTGGAGTTGTTTTAGTCTACGTTTTCTTTGGAGGTATCCGCGGAACAACTTGGGCAAATGCCATGCAAACTTTGGTTTTCATCATAACTGGTATCATTGCGTTTTATATGATCTCCGATAAACTTGGTGGTCTACAAGCTGCTTCTGAAGCTGTACTTAACTCAGAGCATGCTGGTCACTTAAGTCGTGAAGAACACTTTAAGCATTCTGAATTTTTCAGTTATTTCTTGATTCCTCTTTCTGTGGGAATGTTCCCTCACCTCTTCCAGCATTGGTTAACCGCAAAGTCTGCAAAGTCATTTAAACTTTCGGTAGGATTACACCCTATCTGTATCATGCTTGTATGGGTTCCATGCGTACTTATCGGCATATGGTCAGTGACACAATTGGCCTCTGATACAAAGACAACGCTTATCTTACCAATCATGATCAAGAAACTTGGCTCGCCTTATATGGCCGGAATACTTGGTGCTGGTATCTTAGCAGCTATCATGTCTTCTTTGGACTCACAATTCATGTGTGTCGGTACAATGTTCACAAATGACTTTCTCTTTTCGATCAAAGACGAAAGTAACTTTACTGATAAGCAAAAAATATGGGCCGGTAGAATCTTTATCGTGCTTATCGTTGCTGTAACTTGGGGACTAGCACAAATAGCTCCACCTCAAGTCTTCCGCTTAGCTGTTTGGTGTTTTTCTGGATTTGCTGCCCTCTTTCCTATAGTCTTTGCCGCGCTCTATTGGCGACGGGCAACTAAAGTCGGAGCGATGGCTTCGCTTATAGTGACTGCAGTCATGTGGTGTATTTTGTTCTTTAGAGCGGCGAATAACGGCTTCTCACACGAAACTCAGCTTATCATGGGTGTTATGCCAGTAACCTTCATGTTCTTAGCTTCAGCAGCTGCTATGCTCATTGGATCATTAGTCTCTGCTCCACCAACAGAAGAAACTGTTGGTAAATTCTTTCCAAAGAAAGCTTAAATATTTGAGCGAGCACCAATAACCGGTGCTCGCTTAGATTTTATTTGTATCTAGCTTTGATATTATTTAGAACTTCTTCAACAGTGTTTCCATTAAACTGTTCAACGTGACCATCTTCAAAAACAACATTCACGTCACTGTTCCCCCAGACTCCTGGCTTTTCCATAATCATAGGCTTTAAACGAGAACCTTCATATCTTTCTCCAGATTTAATCAGAAATAGATATTTGCTATTACCTTCCATCATATCTTTAAGAGTCACTTGAAACTCATCAGTTGGGTGAGCGAGAATAAACGGATCAAAATCAAACTTGGTGAAATCTTTTGGATAAGCGCTTCCTCCATCAGTAAAGTACATCGCAACAGTTGTCCCCATTTGCTTTAAGCGAGACTTAGACTTAGCCATCTTTGCTTTCTGCCTTGCTTTACCTAGTGCTGGTAAAACCATCGCTGCAACAATACCAGCAACTGCTACAGAAGTCAGCATGTTACCTTGAGGGAGGTTAAATGTTGAACTTACTTCAGCTTTAAAACCATTTTGTTTTTTATAACCTAAGTAAAAGAATTCTGGGCGATTACCTTGGAATAAAGTATAATCCAATGAAGCAGCTGGAGATTTCATCTCTTCTGGCAAAACTTGCAGTTTATCTTTCACTAAGTCATAGATCTCACCACTCATATAAAAAGAGTTATTTGCTGGCTTCACCATGCTAGAGAATTGTTTAAATTTCGCAGACTTCACCAAAGACTTACCACTTTGAGCTTCCACAATTTTATCAACATTCTTAATGTCTGAAGTAAGAATCAACCAATCTTTATCATAAGCAAAACCTGCTGCTGTTGCCGTTGGCAGCGGCATAGGCATGGTCACAACATCAAAGCCACCAACTTTGGACTTCTCTGGCTGCATTTGTTGAGAGAAACCTAAAAGCAAGTTTTGAATTAGTTCAGACTCTTTCTTTATCAAAAACGAAATAGACATAGTTGGAAGTGGCGGTGTATTTGGCAAAGTCATAGTACGACTATCGTCCATCGTCACAAACAAGTTCATTTCTGTACTTAAAGCTTTAAGAAAATCTTCAACTGGTGCGCCAAGCATCAATGCTTGCTGTTCAACCTGCTGAATCATCACGTCTAACTGAGCTTTAGGAATTAACTCATGATCAAGTTTTGGTAAATCATTTTTAATAAATTTCCAAATAGGAACTAGATCAACTCTTACAGCCCCAGACAATATTGTGTTTTCTGGCAATACAGAGTTTGATACTAAAGGTTCTGCATTTCCACCAATAAGTTTCCAGAAAGTATTACCTTCATGGCCATCTTTAGCATGCATGAATAGATCCATAAGGTAGTTACCGTTTTCTTTAACTACGCTAAAACCTGAACCATCTATATCTGCAAAACCTAAATCTTTAGACACCTTATCCCACAGAGAAACCGCTTTCATGGTTTTCTCCATATCCTGAACACCATATGCCTTAAAAAGCGACTCAATGCCTTTCAAGTAATCTTGGTTTTCAATTACGGATAAGCCGTAAGTTAAGCCGCCTGAACGAATCTCTTTTGAAATGTCTGCTGAGATTTTTGCCTGGTTTTCTGCAGAATAAACACTAGTAGATGCAATCAAACCACAAGTGAAAGCACTCATAGCTTTTAAACGCATTCCCCCGAAAAAATTGTTTCCAAACATGGAAAGCCCCTTAATTATTTTTTTGTAAGAAATAAAACCTAATTCTCCATAAGTAAATCTAAAGAAGTACCTCTAATGAAAACAAAAAAAATGGCCGGCTATATGCCGACCATTTACAAAATTATTTAAACTTAAAGACTAATCGTAATTAATACGAATGTCCCCTGCAAAGACAATCTTAAGGCGTTTAACTTCTTTAAGTGGTACTTCAGACCCTTCAACGTCTACAGTTTCAAGTTTCTTCAGATTCTCTAGAGGACTAAGATCCTTCATACTTGAAGCAAGACAGTAAAATCTTTTCAAGCCCATCAAAGTTCCAACTACACTGTAATCTTTCGCTTGGAGACTATTTACGTAGAGATACTCAATGGAATTCATATTTGCGATGCCACTTAAGTCAGTCACTTCTCCATCTGAAAGATCAAGCCTCTTAAGTTTAACAAGCTTAGCAAGTGGGCTCAAATCAAGAACTTCAGAGAAAGACATATCCAACTCCTCAAGACCTCTGAGTGTAACTATATCCTTAAGGTGCGTAACCGAAGTTCCAGAAATATTCAATTTTTTGAGATACTTAAGGCCTTTTATATCTGCCAAGTCTTTAACATCAACGCTATCAATATTAAGCTCTTCCAACTTCTTTAGACTCTTAAGAGCCTTAAGGTTTTTGACGCTTTTGCAGCCTTTAAGATTTAAAACCTTGAGAGATCTAAGACTTTTCAAAAATGAAATATCTTCAAGACCCGTTTCTTCGAGAGACAATTCTTGTAAGTTTTTGAGGTATTTTAGTTCAGAAGCATCTTTAAGTTCTTTACTTCCAAAAAGATTCAACATCTTTAAGTTCTTGAGCTTCTTAAAACCTTTAACTGATTTAATTTTTTTGACAGAAAAGTCCAACTCTGTAGCTTTCGCTAAGTCTGCCACGTTTACAACAGTCCCAGACTCATCAACTTTCGGTGTTTGAGCTTGCAAAGGAGTCAAGCCAATGATGCTCAAAACCAATATTGCTAATATCTTTTTCATAATTTCTCTCTATTATTAACCACGACACGTTAAGTACTCGCTTATGTAGTACTGACGAATTGAAAATATTTGACAACTTATACTTAAGATTGACTCAATTTGACTAAGAATTCAAAGAAACAAATCGATTTTTCAGCTATTGCGCCAGTGTATGACCTGCTCGGCGCCCTCTTCTTTGGAGGCAAACTCCACAATTCTCAGCTCGAAAACTTGAAGAACATTCCAAGTAAGTTTAAACACATCTTAGTCATCGGTGGTGGAACTGGCAAGTTTCTAAAAGAGCTCGTCGCTTCAAAACAGTTTGAAAAGCTTACCTATATCGATATTTCACCAAAAATGATCGACTTAGCTAAATCAAAAGTTCCTGATACTAAAAATATAGACTTTATCGTCGGTGACGAAACGACCATTCCAGATCATTCCTTTGACTTAATTGTAACTCACTATTTCCTCGACTGTTTTGATCAAACTGAATTCGAAAAAATAGCCGACTTATTACTATCTCAATTGTGCGCAGGTGGTTACTGGTCAATGGTCGATTTTTATATTCATCCAAAATCGACATGGATAAGAAAAGTATTTGTAAGGTTTCTCTACAAATTTTTTAAGTTAACTTGCAGATTAGAGACCAAAGAGCTGCCTGACTTTGATCTATGGTTTTCCAAAAACCTTATACTTAAAAAAGATGTTTCGAGCTGTAAGAAGCTCTTAAAAAGTTCAGTTTATCAAAAATCTAGTTGAGAGAATCAACGTCTTTAGCAAAGCGTGCGGCCATATCATCAGGTAAAATCATTTCCAAGTGGCCCTTTATATCCATAGGCTCAACCTCCAATCCACCCTCTCCAGAGTACCAGTTTAGTCCACAGATAACTCCTTCCTCTGCCATATTTGGCAACCACTGAAAGATAAAGTCAAATAAACTAATACTCTCTGCTTCTAAGTCTTGGAAGTCTTCCTCTCGCTCTTCATCAGCTCTAACACAGTTTGACCAAAACAGAACACACATAGCATCTTCATACTCCATAGAGCTTTGACAAGCCATGCCGTCTTGATTTTGTAGTACCCAAACCTTTTCATCGCGAAGAACTTCTTGAAGAAAAGACTCGTACTCTTGCTGTATCTCTGCGTCAATCATAATTACCTGAGAGTTAAAATTTCCTTAAAGATGCCCACACTTACGTTTTTTTAAATATCAACTCTACATTGATCATAATTATTTGCACATTTTGAAGGAAGGAACTATGATTTTCCTTCACCTTAAAAACAGGATCTTTAAATGAGACTATTCGCTTTACTCTTATCTTCGCTCTTACTTTTTAGCTGCTCTTCAACAACTGAAGACATATATGTTGGTACTGGTAGCCCAGATGGCATGTTCAGAATTCAGCTAGACAAAACGACTGGAAAATTAACAAAAACCTACCAACAAAGCGATCTTAAAAGCCCAGGTTTTCTTACACTAAGCCCTGATAAAAATTTCCTTTACACTGTTTGTGCGAACAATAAAATCCGCTCATACAAAATAAATTCAGATGGTAGCCTTACTTTCGTAAGTGAAGCTAGCAGTACAGGTAAAGGCCCTTGTCACATAGAAGTCTCAAAGACAAATACTTCTGTAGTCGTCGCAAACTATGGCAGTGGAGATACAACTGTCGTTTCTGTTGACGATGGCAAACTTATAAGCCCTAGTCGCAACCACTCACACAAAAAGTTTAAACCTTCGAACGCATCAAAACGTCAAACTGGTCCTCATGCTCACAATGTAAAAATGAGTCCAGATGGAAAGTATGTCTTTGTCGCTGATCTAGGTTTAGATAAAATCGTCACTTATAAGTTTGACGAAAATTTCGAAAAATTAAGTTTAAATACACCAAGTGCAACAATCGTTCCGAAAGGTTCTGGCCCAAGACACTTTACCTTTCACCCAAATAATAAATTTGCTTACGTTATCAATGAATTAAACTCAACAGTCTCAGCATTTCACTATCTAGATCATGGCCAGCTCGACCTACAGCAAACTATTTCGACTAAACCTGCTGACTGGGCAGAGTATAACAACTGTGCCGATATACATGTTCACCCAAATGGTAAGTTCCTCTACGGTTCAAACCGCGGCAACAACAGCATTGTTATATATTCAATTGATCAAACAAATGGCAAACTTAGCCTTATTGGCCATGAATCAACTCGTGGTAACTGGCCGAGAAACTTTGCTTTAAGTCCAGAAGGCAACTTTTTACTTGTAGCAAATAGAAGAACAAATGACATACAAGTTTTTAAAGTTGATTCTGAAAAAGGAACTCTCACTCACACAGGTAACTCTTTAAGTCTTCCTGCGCCTATCTGCCTAAAGTTTGTTAACAAGTAATTTAACATCTAGACGCATAAAAACTTGCTTTGCCGATTCCTCACCAGTTATATTAAAAAAGGCTAGAGAACTTCATTATTTTTGCTTAGAATTACTTCTCTAGCCTAAGAGGAGGATCGGGAAATAAATGGTTGAGAAGTTTTTCAAAGAAAAACCGTTGCTCACTAGTGTCTTATTCATAGTGAGCTACGTATGTCTTGCAAAGTTGGGTCTCAGCCTAGCTTTTGAGAACAGCAACGCCACTCCTATCTGGCCACCATCTGGTTTAGCTATCGCTTTTATCTTTCTTATCGGAAAGCGACTTCTTCCCTCAATATTTATTTCCGCTCTTATCTCCAACTTCTTCACTCTTAAAGGTGCAGATGCAAGCCTTTTCGATGTAACGCTTAGTGCGCTTTCTTTGGGTTTCAGTAATACTTTAGAAGCATTTCTAGCTTATACCCTTTTCAAAATAAGTTTCGATGAGAACTCCCCTCTCGACACGGTTTTCACCTTCACTGTTTTTGTCGCTGTTGTTATAGCTTCTTGTTTTGCAACAGCATTCTTAGCTACATTTACTCTATGGCACTTTGAGTTCATCAGTGCTTCAAACTACAGCACGATCTTAATCACTTGGTGGTTAGGAGATATTATTGGTGTTATAACGGTGGGCTCTTTACTATTAGCGTTAATAAATTCAAACCAACGCTCAAAGGGATCTCAGTTTGAGTACATTCTTACTCTTATTTGCTCCTCAATACTCTCAATCATCATTTTTAGTCACGTAGAAAACAATTCATTTTTAGCCCGCATTTACTTTCTTATCATTCCAATTTTGCTTTGGGTTACATTTCGCTTTTCCTTAGTTAGACTTCTGTTTGCAGTAAACCTCATTGGATTATTGGCCACTTTAGGTACAGCCTATAATCGCGGCCCCTTTCAAAGTGATTCGTCAAATGACGCGCTCTTACTCATGCAGTGCTTTATTGGTTGTATAACTTTCACCTTTATCTTAATCAACCTCCAACTTCATCCATCTACCAAGCCCGTTCAAATTCGTGACCCGAAAGAAAATAGGGTATCTCAATCATATGCTTTTCTCGCCTTTGCTATCTCCATCACTATCTCGATATTCTTGGCAAATAACTACTCAAGTACAAACAAACAAAAGTTAAACCTTCTTTTCAACAAAGAAGTCGCGCATACCAACACGCTTATTTACTCTCAATTAAACTCTCTTGCAAAAACCTTGATAAGACTAGCTGAGCGACAAAAGCTTGCTAAACAGCCTACCCGAAAGCTCTCTTGGGAAAATGATGCAAGCTCATATATCAAGCACATAGGACAACTAGAACAACTTGATTATCTCTCCATTGAAAAGAATCAAGATTTAACATTGAGAAGAAGTTTTAGCTCTTTACCTAAAACATATAAAGGTTCCAAAAATGTTCCCACAGATATTTTAGATCAGTTTCAAAAGAACAGTATTTATATAGAAACACCGAAAAAATTAAAAAATGATTTAAGCATAATAAGGTTTTATGCCCCGAACTTTAACTCAAATAAAGACCTACTAGGAATGGTTGTAGCAACCTTCAATACTGAAAAGCTTATCAACAGTTTAATCCAAACGAAAACCAACAACTACGACTACATCATTCAATGGGGCTCTTATAAATTCAATACAGCTGCAAATACTAGAGAGTCAGGATTCAGTAAGGAATCTTACTTCAGCTTTGCAAATTTCTCGTGGAAAATCACCGCAATTCCGAAAAAAGACGTCGTTATGAGCCTAAATAACAACGACTGGGGTATACACGTCTTAGTCGGATTGGTTTTGTCCTTCCTTCTCGCAGTCACTGTTTATCTTTCGATAAACTCCAACTCTAAAGCAAACGCCCTAGAGAATCTAAATCAAAGTCTAAATCGGAAAAATGCAGAACTTCTAAAAGAAAAGATTTCATCTCGCCAAGCAGCACAAGCAAAAGACTCGTTTCTGACAAATATGAGTCATGAGATACGAACGCCAATGAATGGTGTTTTAGGAGCTCTACAACTCGCTAAAGACTGTACGCCTGAAGAGTTACCTCAGTATCTTAGAGCAATCGATGTCTCTGCAAAAAACCTTATGAAAATAATTGATGAAATACTCGATTACTCAAATATGGAAAGTGGTGAAATCTCAATTGATACTATTTCATTTGATCTTAAAGAGTTGATCAACAATACAAGTGAGATCATCTCAAGTGCTGCGACGATTAAAGGCCTTGAAGTTGAAACAATCATTACCGACGACATCCCTAAATACATCATTGGTGATCCAATTAGATTAAGACAAATCGTCCTGAATCTTTTAAGTAATGCTCTTAAATTCACACATGACGGCAAGATAAAGGTCATTGTCAGTAAAGACTTTAATGAAATGCTTAAAATTGAAGTCTCTGATACTGGCCTTGGTATACCTGAACACGAAACCAAAAATATCTTCTCTCACTTTGAACAAGTGGATATGTCAGCAACCCGTGGAATTGGTGGTGCTGGACTCGGCCTTTCAATTTGTCGTAATCTAGTCAGCATGATGGCCGGTACTATATCTGTGAACAGTACTGTAGGAAAAGGTTCTAACTTCATAGTTAAAATACCATTAATTGAAGGCATTATACCTACAAGCAAGCAAGAGTTAACCGAGAATGAGCTATTCTCTAAAAAAGTCCTTATTTGCGAAGATAACCCAACTGACTCTCTCATATTCAAAAAAATGCTGCAGAAAATAGGTCTACAAGTTATCCATACTGATAATGGTGAAGATGCTCTAAAGGTCCTTCTCTGTGATTGGCAGAAAATTGACATGATATTTATGGACTTAGAGATGCCAAAAATAAATGGTTTAGATGTAGCAAAATCAATCAAACAACAAATACCGGCATTTGACAGACCTATCGTTGCCATAACAGCTAACTGTTCTAGTGAGTACAAAGAAAAATGCGAAAGGGCTGGCATGAAAAACCTCTTAGCAAAACCTGTTACAAAAGAGACTCTTCATGTAGAACTTCAAAAGTGGCTTATTCTCGCCAGTTAATTACTTTTCAATCACTTCCATTTCCGCACGCAACTCAGCTAGTAATTCAGGGGGGCAAGCACCCTTGGATATAACCAGTTTCTTTAAGTTCGGCAGCGCTTTCAAAAAACTAAAACTTTTAATTCTTGTTCCTGCTATGTTTAGCTCTTCAAGTGGCATACCGCGCATCTGTAAAGTTTCTCTATAAGCTAAGTTTGTACCTTCGACATTTAATTTATGTAAAGGCATTTTCCTTATACAACCGACTTGTTCCAAAGTAGAATTCCCACTCAAGTCTAAAATGTTCTTACCATCTTTTTGAACAAAGGAGAAGTTTACTTTTTTCACATGTGGATTGTTTACCAAAAGCATGGCTGGAATGATCTTCATGTGATTCGTCACACTTGAGTAATTTTGAACTTCATTTCTAAAAAGAACACGGCGTTGAGACAAAGTCGGCAACTTAAAAAGAAGTTTATTAAAGTACTCCGGGCTTAAACGATCAATAGGTTTTTTATACTGCGAAAACTCTTCAGACAACTTCAATATCAAATCCCTAGTCGCACTTTTAGGAGCCTTCAACAATGCTCTTGAGGCTTTATTAAACTCCTGTGTATAAAAGTGCATGAGTCCTTTCACCAACTTCGCCTCTTTATTGGATTTGTCTCTGAGAACAGCCTTCTCGGCCAAGTCTCGACTCAATTCAAAGTCATATGAGTATAAGTACCTCAAAGCTTGAGTGGCCAAGTGTGGAGATGCATCCTTACTTATCATTTCATTTTGTTTCTTTTCATCTTCATAAAGAGTCAAAAGCTCTCGAGCTTGTCGTTCACTTTTCTGCAACTTAAAAACAAATACTGAACTCAAAATAGCGATAAGAAATATAAAAAATGACACCGCTTTATGCCGCATGACAAACAAATAAAAATTCTTTAAGAAGCCAGCATTTTCCGCAGTCGTAGAAAAGCCTCCCATAAAAGACTCTATTTCAGAAATAACTTCTTCTACAGAAGTATAACGCTCTGCTTGATTACAGGATAAAGCCTTCATCGCTACTGCAGCTAAGGCGCCTGGAACTGAAACACCTTCGAAATCTTTTAATGGCTGTATCTCACCTGAAGTTGTCTTACCAAAAACATCTTCAACTGTATCACCTTTGACTGGCGCTTCCCCTGAAAGTAAAGCGTAAAGTATGCCACCAAGAGCATAGATGTCAGTTTGCTGATTTCTATCCCCAAGCTTCTTATCGACCTGTTCTGGAGCCATGTAGCCTGGGGTACCTTTAACAATACCGTCGATGGTCATCTCATTGAAAAAGGAAGGGTCTATAGCTTCTTCATCCTCGTCATCTTCATCGAAGAGAATCTTACCTAGACCCCAATCACAAATAAGGACTTCACCAAACTCACCTACGAGTACATTTTGTGGTTTAATATCTAAGTGCAAAACATGTCTTGAGTGAGCATAAGCTAAGCCCTCACAGATTCCTAAGAAAAGGTTTAGTCTTTGAACTAAAGGCCACGGTTCATCTGAAGAAATCCTTGTTTTAAGAATCTCATGTAGATTTTTATCACCAGTCATTTTCATCGTAAAAAATGCCAGGCCATCTTTATCTATGCCTATATCATAAACAGGCATGATATTTGGATGCTCCAAAGTTGCCGTAAGTCTTGCTTCTCTTAAAAATCTTTCATTTTGACGATCACTTGGTTCGCGTACTTGAGCCATAGCAACAAAACGACCCGTCGTCTTATCTTCGACCTTATAAACCTGTTTCATGCCGCCTTTGCCAATCAACTTTCGTTGGCCATAGCGGTCGCGTAAGTCGCGTATCTCTGAGTACAAACTGGCCGAAAAATCTTCACTTAGAAGGTCTTCTCTTTGAACTGCCATTTCATATATTTCGGTTAAGTCAGTACTTAAGGTTTCAAATATTTTTAGGGATTGCTCAGAAGAGTCCATTAGCTGAGCTCCTCTTCTAATCGGCGTATTTCGCTACACATAGCAGAGACAACCCTCTTTTTGTAGACCGAAATAGTATTGGGCGGAAGTTTATGTTCTTCTGCAACTTCGATTCGCGAGCGTCCTTCATTTAAAGCAAGAAATATATCAAATACTTGCTTGGAGAAATTCTTTTTTACTTTTTCGAGAGCTAAGGATGCGACGTAGTTTTGCCATTCTTTCTCGGCTATTTCTTCTATATCTGGTAAAGATGCTTTTTGGAGTGGACACTTTTCATCCGTTGCTGATTCATGTGTTTTACGGACACTTTTTTGCTTGCGCATAAAGTCCTTCACAGCATTGCCAGTGACAGTACAAAGCCAGCCACGAAAGCGTCTTTTTGTATCGTACTTAAACTCCGGAAGTTTCTCCCAAAGTTTAACAAGTACTTGCTGAACTACTTCTTCTGAATCGTGGTGAGGTAGGTTCATCCGGCGACAGATGATGTAGATGTAGTGCCTATAGTAGTGGACAAAGTCCTCCCATGACTCTTCGTCATGACGAGTTCTTATCCTTTCAAGTAAGGTTTGACGTGTTTGAAAATCTTCCATAAGCAGTAAAAACAATACTGCCTATTTTACAAAAACATGAGCTTTAATGAGAAAAAGCTGATTACTTTTCAGGTTCATCTATTTTTCGGATCGCAGAATCGATTGCTTTAGCTATCTCTTCATAAATAATTGGCAGCTTATCAGCTTTGATAGCTTGGCTAAAGTGAAGTCTGACCGTTAAGTCCGTACTTTCATCTTCATCTGCTTTTATTTTAGGCTTTTTAGTCTTAACAAGTGCTGTACTCGTTTCCTCAACAGGCTTATCAAACATTTCTAACGCTGCGATACTATCTGGAACTGCTATTTCACTACCTAAAACAGTAGCAATGTAGAATGATGACTCGTCATCTTTTCTGAAGTTTACATCTCCATCTTGCAACGCCACAGAAGTTGCTAAACCCCCGACATCAGAATCTCTTAGTATGTACTTATGAGTTTCCATAGTAATCCTCCTTAGCTGTTGTTCTTCCCGCGGCCTCTTACTTCTAACATACAGTATTTTAAATGCGATTACGAGGTTCTCGTACTTTTCTTTTACTTGCTCAAGATCTTTTAACTAGATTAACCAATCCTTAATAGTGACTTTCAAAACTGTGGACATAGAGTTAAATATTCTTGAATTAAACAAGGCTTCCTCAATGCTGGTTTCACGGTCACAAAATGCTAAACCTCTAGAAGTTTCACCACTCATCACTTCTCATTTATCGAACATTTCCAAAGATTATTTAGAGAAGTTCGTCAGAGACCTAGCATTCCCAAGGCATAGAATAAAAGAACCGGAAGAAAATAAACGCGCTGCAGAACTTATTTTAAATGAATTCAAAAAACTGGGGTACGAGGCTGAGTTTCAAGGTAAATATCGAAATGTCATGGCTTTGAAAGGCGATATAAGCCATAAAGAAGTCATCGTCGTTGGGGCGCACTACGACAGTGTCCCAAAAACTCCAGGTGCCGATGACAACGCTAGTGCGGTTGCCGCCATGATGGGTATCGCCAAAAGCCTCTCACCTATAGAGGACCTGCCTATTGTTTACGTTGCTTACAATTGTGAAGAAGAAGACTTTGAAGGGAGTAAAAGCTTTGTTGGTGAGTGGCTTGCTAACAGTGGCTGTAAACTTCTCTGTGCACACATCTTAGAAATGCTTGCCTATCGCAAGACAGAACCTGGTTCTCAAAAGATTCCGCCCGGACTACCAATCAAATTACCCGACACTGCAGACTTCTTAGGATTAGTTAGTCATGGCCCTACACGAAAGATTAAAAATATGGCTTTAAAAGTCGCGAAAACTTATACTCCTGAAGTCCCAGTTCTAGCACTCCAACTTTTCTTTGGGCTAGAGAAGAAGTTTAAAGTCCTCTGGCGTAGTGACCATGTTCCTTTTTGGTTAAAAGGCCTGCCTGCATTAATGTGGACAGATACTTCAGAATATAGGAATCCTCATTATCACAAAACCAGCGATACACCCGAAACTCTTGACTTCGATTTTTTACATAGTAACACCAAGCTTGTGACTGCAACTATCTTATCCCAACTAAAAAAGAGTTAGTTTCTCAAAAGTTTAGTCATATCTTAAGTTTCGTAGGAGTTGTTACTATTACCATGTGAAAAAATTGAGAGAACCGTTTTGAAAAAATTATTCTATTTAGCCCTCTTCTATTGTAGCTTTTGTGCCTACTCTTCTGAAAAACCAAACTTCCTATTTATTTTAGTCGATGACTTAGGCTGGGCGGATTTAGCTTGTTATGGCAGTAAGTCACATGAAACGCCAAATATCGATCAATTTAGTAAAACGGCCATTCGATTTACCCAAGCATATGCAGGTGGTTCTGTTTGTTCGCCAACTCGAGCGGCTATTTTAACAGGACGATCACCTGCCAGACTAAACATAACTGACTGGATCCCGGGTCTTCGCGCAAAAAATCCTTTACTCAAAGCTCCTAAGATTCATAATGAGCTTCCTCATTCAGAAGTTACTTTTGCAGAAACTCTCAAAGAGCAAGGGTACAACACTTACTACTGCGGCAAGTGGCACTTAGGTCATGAGTCCCACTACCCCGATACTCAGGGCTTCGATGTCAACATTGCCGGCCTTCATAAAGGTTCGCCTCCAGGGGGTTACTTTTCTCCTTATAAAAATCCAAAACTTGCAGATGGACCTGCTGGTGAGTATTTGCCCGATAGACTAACAAATGAAAGTATAAAAATACTTGAACAAGAAGAAAAAAATGACAACCCATTTTTACTTTACCTCTCTTACTACACAGTTCATACACCTATCCAAGCACATACGAAATACTTGAAAAAGTATGAAGAAAAACTCAAAGACATAGAAAATAAAACTATTCCTGAGCTTCATGGTGTCTCAAGAGGTTCTCAAAATAACCCAGCCTACGCAAGTATGGTCGAAGCCATGGATGCAAATATTGGCCGTTTACTACAAAAGCTTGAAGACCTAAAATTAGACAAGAACACCGTTATCATCTTCACTTCTGACAATGGCGGTCTATCTACAAAGGCGAAGCCTGGCCCAACATCCAACTTTCCATTAAGATCTGGCAAAGGCTGGTGTTATGAAGGGGGCATAAGAGTTCCACTTATAATCAGAGCTCCTGGAGTTTCCAAAATAGGTATGGAAACTGATAACTTAGCCATAAGTATGGATTTCTTCCCTACTATCCTCGAACTAGCTGGCCTACCACTTCAAAACGAAATTCATAAAGATGGAGTGTCACTCGCAAATACTTTAAAGAACCCTAAAGAGAAATCTTCAAGAAACACTTTAGTCTGGCACTACCCTCACTACCATGGGAGTCTATGGCGTCCAGGTGCTGCTATTCGAAGTGGTAAATGGAAGATGATTGAGTTTTTTGAAACAGGTAAAAAAGAGTTATTCAATCTAGAGAGTGACTTAGAAGAACAACACGACCTTGCTTCTAAGATGCCTGAAGTGGTTCACAAGCTAACCAAAGAAATGCAAACTTGGCGTCAAAACAACAATGCTCAAATGCCTACAAAAGTAAAATAATTACTCACAAGAAGATTTTTTATCCTAAAAATTAATTTTACTCATGTGTTATTTTTACTAAGTATGTCTTAGAATAAAATGTAAATATTCAGATTTATAATTTTTAAGCATCACACTTTAGCTGCTGATGACAATATAATGTAAACAATAAAATTTAAACAGAATATGAGTGTGGAAGAAAATCAAACTTTAGACAAAGTCCAGGCCTTCAGTTCATTAGTAAATGAAACTCAAGCATCTGTAAGAGCATTTGTGAGATCTATTGGTGTCGCTTCAGACGCCGTTGACGACATAGCGCAAGAAGCATTTTTAATAGCTTTTAAGAAATTTCATGAGTTCGATGATTCAAAAGCATCATTCAGAACTTGGGTTTTTGGTATAGCTAAAAACCTCTTTATGAATGATAAGCGCAAAGAAGCTCGAAGAAGCCGACTTCAGAACCAAATGATTGGCGACATGCTTTTAAAGCTCGAAGCTCCTTTCAAAGATCATCGCCAAGATGAAATCAAAACTCTTAAGTCATGTATCGAAAGTATGGACGATGATAATCGAGACCTTCTGAAGAATCGATATGTGAACAATAAAAAGTCCCATGAATTAGCCGAAGAAACTGGCCAAAAGCCTGCCGCGGTAAGACAAAAGCTGCTAAGACTCAGAGCTATTCTTAAAAAATGTATGGGGGAAAAACTCTCATGAGCAAAACTCTACCAGAATTAATCGAAAACTTCACTGAAGAAAGTATCGAGAAAAACGAAAGCACTGAGCTTCTGTTTCAACTTAAGGAAAAACCCGAAGCTACTGAAGAGCTGAGAGACAACCTTTACCTTGAGTCTCTTATCGGACAATCAGAAAAAGGTGAAGATAGCTTTACTGAAAATCTACTCAAAGAAATACAAAAAGTAGAGGAAGAAGAAAAAAATGCTCCAACTAAGTTTGAAGCTCCTTCCAGATCTAAAGTCACTCAAGCTAAAGGTAAGAAGAAGACAAAGTCGTCTTCATCTCAACCACAAAGAAAGCAAAAAGTAGACTTCACCAAGTATCTAGTCTGGTTAGGTGTTGCGGCTGCTTTTATCGTTGCATTTATCTTTCTTTCAAAGCCAAAGTCCAACCTACTAGTGAATACTATTGATGGTCAGGCACAGATAACTCGTGATGGTCAAACACTCTACCTTGTACCTGGCGAAGCTGTCTTCAAAGGTGATAAGATCGTTTCTACTAAAGGCAAAACGACTCTTGCCTTCAACACAGAAAACTCTTCTATCTCACTACCTGAAGGAACGACAATTGTTATAGGTTATCCTGCGGAAGAGCAGTCTCAAAACAAGTCTATAGAAGTCTTAACGGGTAAAGCCGAATTCAATATTCAGCATCAGCAAGCAGGTCAAAGTATGCAAGTGACTTCTAAAGCTGCAAATGTGACTGTTTTAGGAACTGACTTCCATGTTGGAGCCGATGACTCTTCAAGCACAATTGAAGTTAACAAAGGCGAAGTTAGAATTCTCAACAATGCTTCAGACGATCAGTTCGATTTACCTGAAAAGTA
Organism: Lentisphaeraceae bacterium; assembly: GCA_021232515.1. Lineage (GTDB taxonomy): Bacteria > Verrucomicrobiota > Lentisphaeria > Lentisphaerales > Lentisphaeraceae > JAKVBD01. The sequence continues at coordinate 32,389 of JAJPOQ010000156.1, read as the reverse complement.
TGGAACGACTCTTTCTGGTAAAGATTTCCCAGAGATAAAGTCTTTAGGCAAAATAGGCTTACCTAAAGTTCTTAGCTTTTCTCTTATCGAACCTCAATCGGATAAAGTTCTACAAAAGTATATCAATATGCAAAGTGGTTCTGAAATATCTTTGGCTGACTTAACTGAAGAAGGCTACAATCTTCGTGCTAACGTTGCCAATGCCTCCATTGTTAAACATGTGAAGTTCACTCTGACAAACAATGCTGGTAAAACGGTTATGACTAGAATCGAAAATAAAACTCCATACACTATGGTAGGTGGTTTGAAAAACTCCCAAATCACTCATGACTTTGATGGTACAAAAGCGGTCCCTGGGACTTACATTTTAACGGCAAATGTCTACACGCCTAAAAGTGGTGCACCTGTCTACAGCGCCAAGTTTAAGTTTAAGATCAAGTAATCAATTCTTACTCAAACAAACCCTCTTAAAGAAATGTCTTCAAGAGGGTTCTGTGAGTCATCTTAATCATCCATCAAACAGTAACGAATAAGACTGACCTACATCGGTTTTTAAAGCAAAATAAACTCACTACCATATCTATTTAATCAAGGCTGCAGCTCTCCTGCGGCCTTTTTTGTAGTTAGCTTCTTGAAAGCACCAACGAAAAGGCTAATCTACCTTGGGTTAAACAACATTCTAAATAGGGAAGATCATGTTAAAAAATTTACTCATTGCTTTATTTCTACTACTAACAATCAATTCTTACGCTCAAGACGATCCATTTGCAGAAGTGAAAGAAGAAGCACAGGCTACTTTAGCTGATGTGGATGTGACTGAAGAAAGTATCGCAAAAAGTCTTGGTTTTGATTGGCCAGTAAAAGATCCTGAAAAATCACTTCAAGACATCAAAAAAGAAACTGATGAACTCATTGCAAAAACGCTAAAAGAGAAGTTTCCAGAAAAGTCACTTGAGTCATTTAAAGCTGAACTTGAAAAAGAGTTTCCAGTTCACAAAATCGGCGACCAAGTCAGTGTCACTTTCAAGTTTCGAAATGGTAGTAAAACTCAAACTGGTCCATTTAAAGAAATCACCTCAAAGTCTTTAAATATCAGTGGTATCATCGTTCCAAGAGTCGACATAAAAGAGTCGCGTCTTATCAGCTTTGATCCTCAGTTAAGAAAAACCTATATGAACAGAGTCGGCAATAAGCGTTTCTATGACTACAACACTGAAAGAACTATTCTTGGTGAAACTCTTGCTGCAAAGTATAAATCTGCGCCTTACAAGAAAGCCGGTTATATCTTCAAAGATGGGAAATGGACGAAGCCGTCAGTTATCTTAAAAGCGACATATGACGAAAAAATGGCTGAGATTGCAAAAATAAAAGAAGCTGAAGAGAAGAAGCGCAAAGAGGAAGAAGCTAAGTTTAAGCTACTTACTAAGTCTGAAGATGGCGAGATTAAAAAAATTCTAGGCCAAGAGCCTAAGCATGTTTACATCGGTGCTGGTGTTCTCCTTCTACTTATTCTCGGCGCTGCCGTCATGAAGAAATAATCTAGACAAAAAAAGAGCAGACCAAACGGCCTGCTCTTCAAACTACTTAAATATTTTTACTTCTTAGGATTAGGGTTTGTTAAAATCTGACCATCTTTAAGAAGGATCGGTTTTAACTTCGCATACTCAACATCCTGAACATCGATTCCACCATCAATTGCAAGTGAAGCACCTGTCGCTGCTGATTGTCCCATGATCATAAATACCGGCTCCATTCTGATTGAACCATAAGCAATGTGAGAAGAAGACATAGCTGCTGCAACTAACAAGTTTTTACACTCCTTCTTCTTTGGTACTAAAGAATCATAAGAGATAGCATATGGCTTTTTAGGGTGAACGCCTATATCACCTTCATTCTGAACATAACCTTCTTCAGTTATATAACGTTGAACATTGTGTGAATCCATTGTGTAAGAACCCATACCGATAGATTTTGGAGTCTTAACTTTTCCTAGGCAATCATGCTCAGTCATAACATACTGACCGACCATTCTACGAGCTTCACGAATATAAAGTTGGTGAGACCAGTTACCGTTATCCTTAAACTCATCCTTAGGAAGTCCCCAAGTGTTCATCACATCTTGTAATTTCTTTGGCACTCTTGGGTCAGTACAGATGAAGTAAAGCATACCTAATTGATACGTTTTGTGCTCTTGGATTATTTCTTTACGACGCTCATAACTAGCTTCTGGATAGTCCCAGTTCATACCAAGGTTATCAAAACTAAATGGACCGTGATTATTTGTATCTGTCTTAAAGTTTGGAATAAGGTCAAACTTTTTCAAAACATACATAGGGTCAAAACCACCTTCGAAAATGCGGATCAAAAGTTCATATTGTTTTGGATCATAATTTTTTGGCTTTGGAAATGGAATTCTATTTTCAGGGTGATTTGTCAAACACATACGGAAACAATAAGCCTGTACTTTCTTATCGCTTGCATGCTTTTCACCTGGGTGGTTTGGATTAATTCTTGGTAGAACACCACTCTTAGGGTCGCCTTTAACGACATAAGGATCAATTTTGATAAGCTTCTGTTTCTTAGTTCCACCGAAGTGATGCTTGTGATGAAGAACGCCAGTTTGAACGCCATTCCAGTCTTCGCCATAAACACTCTTACCTTCACGACCAACATGGTAACTAACTCCAGCTGCAGCCATAAGGTCACCCTCATAAGTACCGTCAATAAAAACTTTACCTCTAAAAGTTTTACCACTTAAAGTTGTTATAGATGTGATCTTACCGTCCTTAAGAACAACACCGTTTTTACGGTCTAACCATTCATCTCTTAAAACCTCAAGGCCAATTTCAGCGATCCACTCATCGAGCACTTTTTCAGCAACACTTGGTTCAAAAACCATCATGGTTTTGTCTTCCTCGTCATAAGCTCTTGTACCTTGGCCTCTATTCCCAAAGTCTTCTATAGCTTGGAACTTCCAAGTTTCTTTCTTGCTGTACTCTAGGAAAACGCGATGATAAAATTCTTTAGAAAGGCCACCAATTGTACTTTTCTTACCACTGTCAGTCCAACCAAGGCCACCTGTAGTTAAACCACCTAAGTGTTTATCTGGACTAACAACAACAACTGTCTTCCCCATCTTAACTGCCTGAATACCCGCTGTAACTGCCGCAGATGTTCCACCGTAGATGACAATGTCATACTCTTTCTCAGCTCCCATTACCGCAACGCTCAAGAACATAGCCACACACACTGCAAATATACTTTTCATAGTTTTTCCTTATTTATTGAGTTTGTAAGCAAATATGTGAATTATCGATTTCTTCCCTGCACTTTAAAAAAAAATTCTTTGTCTTAAAATATATTAAAAGTTCATCATACTTTAAATGGGAGGTAGCGTAAGAAAATTTCTTATAATCAGAGGCTCAATGATAAGAATCAATAAATGAGCAAGCAAATTTAACTAATAGTAGAGAAACCATCACTTTTTAAGTAAAAAAAGCCTGTTTATTTTATTTGGGATTCGCTTATTCAACTTAGTATAAGACTTTTTGAATTATAATTGTACGTAACAGTTTCAACTATTTTTCTAAAGATGTATTTAAAACTTATAGTCACAGCATAACTAGCCTGAATCACTTTTAGTTTTTAACGCTTAATAAGCGTATTCTTAGTTACAATAGTACAAATTGATAGAGATATAATAATATTGAGATTAGATGAATTGGACTTAATTAACTAAAAAAGATGAAGCCATTTATTTTCATGAGATCTTTTAAGGCTCATATAGCGAAAATTTTACAATGCCTATCTATAAATGACTAATGTATCCAGAAAGGGTAAAGTCGTACAATATTAACTAACTAATCTGAGGTAGCTGATGAGTAATAATGAATTTTTCAAGGTTTATACCTCTAACGCCACCGTATCCCTTGATTTTCCTTTTCACATTTCACGTTCTGTAGTAACATCCAACAAACAAGATTTTGTGAGTCTAGTTAACCAAGAACACTCTCATGAGTTTATGCAGATGCTTTACATTCTCAATGGGCAAATCACAAATGAGATAGGCGACCGAAAGGAGATCATCAAAAAAGGTGAATTAATCATCATTCCTCCTTTCGTGAAACATAGGAATGACTACTTCGAAGGCGCCGATATATTTACCATCTCCTTTATGCCAAGCGTCATCGATTCATCTTTTGACACTCCCTTTGCTATAGATGATTCTCCACTGTTTAGTCGTTCATACTTTGTCCCTTTCATAGAAATGGGTAAAGACCATGAGCTTATAAAAAAACTAAATTTTTTAACAGCCGAAACTTTAGTTCTAAAAGATCTCTTTTGGTCGATCTATGACGACTTTCATGAAAGTTCAGAGTCTGTTGACCTCAGTATGCATGCGAACTTCACAAAAGTTTTAGCGCTTATTTCTCGACATTATCAGCACAATAAAATTCAAGCAGAGAAGATTAAACAAAGTCCTCACCATAAACACTACAACAAAGTTCAAAACTCCATACAGTACATACAGGAGAACTACCACAAGGATATAAAAATAAATGATTTAATCAACTTATGTAAGATCTCAGGAACGTACTACAGAATGATATTTAAGGACTTAACCGGTAAATCATTCGTTCAGTACTTAAATGAATTGAGAATCTACCATGCTATCGTTTTTATTAAAAAAACATCCTTAAGCTTATCTGAAATTTCATATGAAGTAGGCTTTTCTGAGTTTCAAAATTTTCATAGAACATTTAGAAAAATTATCGGATGTAGTCCTTCAGCTTATCGAAAAACTGAAATGGAATCTTAATTACTAAAATTAAGAAACAGACTCATTTAACCCTCAAGTGGTTATCCCATCTCTTAGATTATCAATTTACGACTCCGAATCCATTATCTGACAATTTACCATTGCCGCATAAAGCTCTTGAAAATCACAAACTTCCTCTATATACTACATAAAATTCATCATTCTTCATCATTTTTCATGATATTTCACTTTAGTGTGATATATAAGCCTTTCGCAACTGCATAAAAGCTCATGATTTAACTAATCCTATCAGCAACAAAGAGGTACAGCATGACTGATTATGGAATCTTACTTATATTAGGTATCGCAATATTAGCGGGAATACTTGGTGCCTCATTTTTTCAGAAGTTAAAATTCCCCCATGTTGTTGGCTACATCATCATCGGAATTATTATCGGGCAAAGTGGTTTAAAAATCATCTCTAGCAACAATGAAGAAATGTTTCTGAGCTTAAATGATTTTAGCCTTGGTGTCATTGGTTTTATGGTTGGAAGCGAACTACACCTCTCATCCTTCAAAAAATATGGCAAGCAGTTTTTAAGTATTCTTCTAGGAGAAGGCATTCTTGCCTTTTTACTGGTAAGCTCGTCCCTGACATTCTTTTTTTACATGATGACCAAAGACCTGAATACTTCTTTTGCACTAGCAATTCTCTTTGGCGCTATAGCTTCAGCTACAGACCCCGCCTCGACTATCTCAGTCTTATGGGAGTACCGTGCCAGAGGAGTATTGACGACTTCTATCATCACTATTGTCGCTCTAGATGATGCATTGGCTATGACTTTATATGGTATTAGTAATGCAGTTTCTCAATTAATTTTAAATAGTGGTCAAGTCAGTATCCTAAGTGAACTAACTCACACCGTTAAAGAATTAGGTGGCGCTGTGATCTTAGGGATCACCCTCGGTTATGTTCTAAATGAATTACTTAGAAAAATGTCGAGTAAAAAGAATCTAGTCCTCGGTATTGGTTTCTTACTGATCATCATCGGTTTGAGTAAAAAACTAGGCCTAGATGGCATACTAGCAACAATGAGCTTTGGTGGAACTTTGATCAATAAAGCCCCAAAGCGTTCAGAAGATCTCTTTAATATCTTTAAAACATTATCCACTCCAATCTATGTGATTTTTTTCGTACTTGTTGGAGCCAAACTTGACCTTAGTAAAATTCCATTATGGCTTTGGCTAGCAGTCTCTATTTATGTTGCTTTGCGATGCATAGGCAAATACTATGGAGCTTACTTTGGTGCAAAATTATCAAAGTCAGAACCAGTTGTTCAAAAGCACCTTGGGCTTTCTCTCTTCGCACAAGGTGGCATAGCTATAGGCTTAGCAATAAACGCCTCTAAACATATAACTGGTCAAATAAATGGTATGCCAATGGGTGAAGTACTTATTTTTGGGATCACCGCAAGTACCTTAATTGTCCAGTTTCTAGGGCCCGCTATGGTAAAAGTCGCTATCAACAAAGCCAATGAAGCTCACAAAAACATCACCGAGGACGACATCCTTGATCAATGGAAAATCAAACATGTTATTGAAGAGATTAAGCCTGTCTATGAGCGAACAACGATACATGATCTTTTAGCTCGATTTTCGAATGAGAAGTATATTTCTTACCCTGTCGTCAATGATAAAAACGAAGTAAAAGGCATCATCTCCTTAGATAACCTTAAAGAGATACTGCACAACCAAGAATCATGGAATTGGCTTGTAACAGCTGATGTCATGGAGAATATATCTGAAGCTTTTTTCTTGGATACTCCTCTAAAAGAAGCTCATAAAAATTTAAGAAGTATGAATCTTCAACAAATCCCTGTGGTCAATACATCTAACGAAAATAAGCTAGTCGGCCTAATCAGCCAATCGAGAACTAACTACCTGTTAAAGTCAGAACTGATTAAGCGAAGAAACAACTAAACTCTAAGAGAAACAAATACGGCTTATCGCGTCTTTAAATGATTCTTCGCCACTAAGTATATCTATCTCGACTCTTAAGTAAAGAGTTGGAACTGGGTGACTCTCAAGCTCAGGAAAACGAACTGCATCTTTCTCTGTAGTGATTACCATAGTAGCACCCTGCTTCTTGGACTCTTCCAAAAATTCTACTATCTCGTATTTTCTGTAACGATGATGATCTGCATAACTTTTCTTGTAAACTATTTCAGCACCAAGACCAGTTAAAAAATTCTCAAAACTCTCTGGCACCGCTATACCACTTATGGCCGCAACCTTCTTACCTTTTAAATCACTTAGAGGTGAATCATTATTGGTTAATAGGTTTCGCAAATACTGAGGCCTATGCGTACACTCAATTATCTCTGCTCGTGGATTATGTTTGCGAATGAAAGTTTTTAGACGGCGCAAGTGCTTACCACCATTTGACTTCGTTAGAAAAATAAAGTCGGCCCGACGCATGTTTTTGATTGGTTCTCGCAATAAACCTCTAGGTAGTAACTCGTGGTTACTAAAAGGGTTAGTTGAATCAACTAACATGATGTTGATCTTCGGCTTTAAATGTAGATGCTGAAAGCCATCATCCATAATCAAAGTATCAACGCCATATTTGCGAATAGCATAACGTCCGCTTTTAACGCGTGACTTATCGGTAAGCACCAACACATCTGGTAAATTTTTTGCAAGCATATATGGCTCATCACCAGCCATATTTGAATCGAGTAGTACTTTGCCATTTCCTTCTGAAACAACTCGCGGCGGACTTTCATTCTTTTTGCTTCGAAATAAGTCCAGAAACTTTTCTTTAAAAGGTTTGCTCTTACTTCTATAACCACGGCTTAAGATCGCAACTCGGCGACCTTTAGCTGAAAGAGTTCTGGCAAAAACTTCTGTTACAGGAGTTTTACCTGTACCACCAGCAGTGATATTTCCGATACTGACAACTAAGCAACCAAGAGTTTTGTGGCGGTATATACGTTTGCGGTAAAGCGTATGGCGCAATTGAACAATAGCGCGAAAAAGGCGTGACGCCAAGAATAAAAAACCTGAGAAAATTTGGGCAGAACGGTCCCTTCTTTTGCCATTGATAACATCAAGGACAAAGGTTTCTACTTTTTCTGCAAGTTCCCGAGTCGTCATGTAAGTATAAGCCTCTAAATAAGGCTAAAAGCTAGTTTTTTAGAGACAACTGATTGTCGATGTCTCTAGAGTATTCTACTAGCTCATCTTCTGAAAACCAAATAGAGATCTCGTTAGCAGCTTCATCTGGAGTTGCTGAAGCATGGATCAAGTTTCGAATCGGTTCTACATCTGGCTCACCAGGTGCAGGATAAGCTTGGTGAGCGAAATCGCCACGAATAGTTCCTGGAAGAGCTGATGCTGGCTCAGTAGCGCCAACCATAGTACGGATCTTCTTAATCGCGTTATGTCCACCAAGAACAAAAACTAAAACTGGACCAGAAGTGATGTACTCTTCAACAGTTGGATAAAAAGCTTTTTCTACGTGTTCTGAGTAGTGCTTTTTAGACTGTTCTGCTGGTACAGTTTGAAACTTCATAGCGTGAATCTTTAGTCCAGCTGCTTCAAATCTACTTAAAACAGTTCCAACCAATGAACGTTGAACTCCATCAGGCTTGACAATTACTAGCGATTTTTCGTACATGATTTTTCCCATAAAATGTTAGGCTCTATTATGAACAGACTTAACGTGATTTAGATGGAAAGTCAAGCTTCAAAATTTGAGCTTTTCGACATCAATCAAAAACTTTCTCGTCCTATTAGCTTATTTAGATCCAATTTCAACATTTGTTACATGGCAGATTCTAAAACATGCACTAGATTACACGCTCAAATTTTAGAATTTCGTTATAGACAAGTAAAAAGATTTTAGCAATTTTTCAGGATTATATATGTCATCTTTAATAGATATAACAACAGTCATCGCTCAAGCTACAAAACCACAGGCTGGCCTTGGACCATTTACCATGGTTGGTATGATGATTTTCATGTTTGGCTTCATTTACTTCTTTTCAATCAGACCACAAAAGCAAAAAGAAAAGAAGCACCAAGAAGAAGTTTCTAAACTCAAGAAAGGTGACTCGGTTATGCTAGAGAGTGGTATCTATGGCGAAATATTTTCTGTTGAAACTGATTCTATGCATGTCAAAATCGCTGATAAAACAATTATCAAAGTTCATCCACGTGGAGTTCGCGTCATTCTCGGCAGCGACTCGGCAGCAGCTACTAAAGAAGAAGTCTAAGGGGGTATATCATTATGGATAACACGAAACAATCAATTCGCTACCGTCTTATATTTTGTGTAGCAGTATTACTGGCATGGGCATTCTCAATGTTCCCATTAACTAACCAAGACTACTTTGCGTACGTTAAAGCTGAATCAAAAAGTAACATTGAATCAAAACTCACTGAAGAAGCCAAAGTCAAAGAACTTCAAGAAACTTTAGTCAAAGCTGCGGAAGCAAATCGCAAACTTGACACCAAGAAAACTCGTGAAACTTTAATCGACGCTAGAGAAGCTCTAGATGAGGTTATTTCACAAGACGAGAAAGAAGCTTTCGAAAAAGCTCTTGCTAAAGCTGAAGATGACTATGTCAATAAACGCAAGAGACGTCCTACTGACCCAGTTCCTATGACTCGTTCTGGTGCCCTGCTTAACGCTTGTGGTAAAAATGTTAAGCTTTATAAATTTATAGACATCCCTGGAGTTAGATCTGGAAACAAGAAAGTTACTAAATACATCGAAAGAGCTACTGCGGGAAAAATCAAAGCTGGTATCGATCTTAAAGGTGGTGTTGAATTCACTATGCAATTCAATCTAGAAGATCTTCGCGGTATTGGCGAAGATGGTGCAGATGCAGATGCTGAAGAAACTCGTGACCGTGTCGTTGAAATCCTCCGTAAACGTATCGACAGCAAAGGTCTTGCTGAAGTAGAACTTCGCCCATTTGCTGATAACGCAATCATGATTCGTGTTCCAGCTGTAAATGACGAAGAAGTAGCTGGTATCCGTAATCTTCTAATGAGACAAGCAAAACTTGAATTTAGAGGTGTCGTAACTCCAGATACAGCTGGTGCCGAAAGAGTCGAAGCTCCAAATGAGCCAGGTGGGTTCATTTATCTTGGTGACGTAGAAATGGGCGGAGAGAACATTGAAAGTGCTTTCGCAACTCAAGATACAAATGGTAGCTGGGAAATCGCTAAAACTTTCAATAGTGAAGGCGCTAAAGAATTTGCTGTAGTATCTGGCAAGTTTCTTCAACAAAGGTTAGCAATTGTATTAGATAATGTTTGCTACAGTGCACCAACAATTCAATCAAGAATTTCTGGTGGTTCTGCCCGCATCTCTGGTAGTTTTACTAAAGAAGAAGCACAAGAGCTTGCTATCGTTCTACAATCTGGCGCGATGCCAGTTGAACTACAGTTTGCGGGTGAATCAAGAACTGACCCTACTCTAGGTGCAGACTCAGTAAGAAGCGGTATACTTTCTTGTCTTGTTGGCCTTGTTCTAGTTCTTATTTTCATGGCTTTCTACTATAAGAAAGCTGGTATGATCGCTGTACTTGCTCTTGTTGCCAATATCCTCTTAGTTATTGGTTCTATGGCAATCCTCGGTGCAACATTCACTCTTCCTGGTATTGCGGGTATCATCCTTACTATCGGTATGGCGGTTGATACAAACGTTCTTATCTTCGAAAGAATACGTGAAGAGCTCTCTACAGGCAAAACTCTTTTTAACTCAACTCGTGAAGGTTTCGGTAAAGCATTTATTACTATCTTCGATGCGAACATCACAACTCTTATTACAGCAATCGTTCTTATGAACTTCGGATCTGGTCCTATCCAAGGTTTTGCATATACTCTTGCGATCGGTATCATCTCATCAATGTTCACAGGTATCTTCATGAGTCGTATCTTCTTTGATATGATGACTCAAGATCACAGCATCAAAGAACTTGCTGGTTTTGCAACGAAGCCGCTAAGAACAATCGACTTTTGGGCAATGCGCAAGAAAGCTGTTGCTTTCTCTGCGGTACTAGTAACACTTTCTCTTGCAGTCATAGTCGGTAAAGGTTCTGACATTCTGAGTGTTGACTTTACTGGTGGTAACTCTCTGATCTATAACGTGACCAATGATGGCATCACACAAGCCAATGTTAAAGACGGTCTAATCAAAGCTGGTTTCAAGAATCCAAATGTTATCATAAAAAGTGCATTAACAGATACAGAACAGCACCTTGAAATAACTGTAAAAGAGTCTCACGAAAATTTCGAAGATGTCAGCGACAATGCTCAACTATTTGATAAAATTGATGCAATCGTCAGAAAAGGCTTCACTGCAGAAGATGCTCCAAGAGTTGGTCAGCTTTCAGTTGGTGGTGTAGTCGGTGCTGAGTTTAAGTCACAAGCATTCCTTGCTGTAGCCCTTTCACTTATCGCTATCTTCTTTTATATCACGCTTCGTTTTGAAAGTATCTTCGCAATTGGCGCTATAGCAGCACTAACTCACGATACTATCATCGCTCTTGGTATTTACGCTTTACTAGGTAACCAAGTTTCACTACCGGTTATCGCAGCACTACTAACGATCATTGGTTACTCACTTAATGACACCATCGTCGTCTTCGACCGTATCCGTGAAAACTCTGGCGAGATCAAAAAGAAGACAATCATTGAGATTATGAATGTAAGTATCAACGGTACAGTTAACCGTACGATCCTAACATCACTAACAACTCTACTTGTTGTTCTTATCCTAACAATTTTTGGTGGCGGAGCTATCTCAGGATTTGCTCTTATCCTTCTTATCGGTGTTGTCATCGGTACTTACTCTTCAATTTTCGTTGCATCTCCTATTGTTTGTAACAGCAAACTTGGAACTCAACTTGAGCGTATCCATACTGAAAAGCAAGAACGCGAAGAGAAGCTGCGCACTGACCAAACTGTGATGGCTGAGTAAAAATGAATGATGATCTGGTAATTGCCGGTCGTAGCTTCGGTTCAAGGTTCTTCGTAGGTACTGGAAAGTTTTCCAGTAATCAAGCGATGCTCTCTGCAGTCGAAGCTAGTGGCTCTGAGCTAGTCACTGTTGCTCTACGTCGCCTCGATCTAGACTCTGAAAATGGTGAAAACATCACAGATGCTCTAGATCCTGAGAAGTACCTGATTTTACCAAATACCAGTGGTGCTGCTACAGCTGAAGAAGCTGTGACTATTGCTAAACTTGCTTATGCTGCTGGTATGCCAAAGTGGGTTAAGCTTGAGATCCATCCAGATCCAAGGTACCTACTACCAGATCCAATTGAAACTTTGAAAGCTGCTGAGATACTCGTTAAAGAAGGTTTCACGGTTATGCCATACATCAACGCCGACCCAGTTCTGGCTAAGCGTTTAGAAGAAGTTGGTACGGCAACAGTCATGCCTCTTGGTGCACCTATCGGTTGCAACCAAGGTTTACAAACTAAAGAGATGATCGGGATAATTATCGAACAAGCTACCATTCCTGTTGTTGTCGATGCTGGACTTGGAGCGCCTTCTCACGCTGCTGCTGCCATGGAAATGGGTGCAGATGCAGTCTTAGTTAACACTGCGCTTGCTGCTGCTGGTGATCCAGCTGCTATGGGTAAAGCCTTTGCTGCTGCAACTGAGGCCGGAAGAACTGCTTACTTATGTGGACTTGCACCAAAATCCCAAAGAGCTGAAGCAAGTAGCCCTCTTACATCATTTCTAAAATGAAAACTTTCTCCGAATATCTGGAGAGCCAGCCTCTTCAAAAATTTGCCGATTTAGGAAAGTGCGAAAATCCTCGTATTATTGAAAACTTACTTAAGTCTCCATTCCCTAAAACTGGACCCGAGACATTTGCTCTTCTTTCTAGCCCAGCGGCTAGTCATTATTTAGAAGAAATGGCTCAAAAAGCGAGTGCATTAACAGCACAACGCCACGGTAAAGTTATTCGTTTCTATGCACCTCTTTATATCTCCAATGAATGTACTAACACCTGTACTTATTGCGGCTTTACGATGGAGAATAAAATTCGTCGAAAAAGTCTTAATAACGAAGAGTGCAAAAAAGAAGCAGACTACCTTATGGAGCGTGGCTTCAGACATGTTTTACTCGTTTCTGGAGAACACCAAAAAATCGTTACACCGGAGTATATCGGTGCGATGGTTGATCAATGTAAAGACTTCCCTTCAATAAGTATTGAAGTAGCTCCTTTTACCCAAGAAGCTTACGAAACGCTTGTTGCTAAAGGTGTCGATGGACTAACTCTCTATCAAGAAACTTACGATCGCGAAACTTATAAGTCTGTACACTTACGTGGCAAGAAAAAAGACTACAACTGGCGACTTGCTGCTCCAGAACGTGGTGCTTTTGCCAAAATGCGCCGAATAAACATGGGTGTCCTCCTTGGACTTGCTCCTGATTGGCGTTTTGACTCGGCAATGGCCGCTATTCACCTCGACTACATGATGAAGTATCACTGGCGCGTTCAATACTCTGTCAGCCTACCTCGCCTTTGCGAAAGTGAAACAGACTATACTCCAGCTGCAAATGTAAGTGATAAAGACATTACTCAATTGATACTTGCGTGGAGACTCGCCTTTCCAGATGCTGGCGTCAATGTTTCAACACGTGAACCGTCTTATCTTCGAGATGGCCTTATTGGTCTCGGTGTCACTCATATGAGTGCTGAGTCCTCCACTGAGCCTGGTGGTTACTGCAACCCTCAAACAGCGCTTAAACAGTTCGACATAACAGATGAACGTAAAGTTGATGAAATATTCGACGTTCTTAAGGATAAGAACTATGAACCAGTCTGGAAGGATTGGGAAGCTTGCATGACAGGCTAGTTCTCCGCTTTATTTCTGTAAAGACCCGTTTATTTTAAGAGTTCTTAAATCAGCTAGTGGACTCTATGGAAACCTTCAATTCGAAATTACCCGACACTCAAGAAAGCATATTTGCCGTCATGAGTAAAAAAGCCGTAGAGTTTGGCTCTGTAAATCTCGCTCAAGGTTTTCCTGATTTTGACCCCGACCCAAAGCTTATTGACGTTCTTAGCTACTATGCTAAACAGCACAAGAATCAATATGCACCCATGCCAGGTGTTCAAGAACTGAGAGAAGCCATAGCGAACAAACATCTAAACTGTCAATCTGTGAATTACTGTCCAAATTCCGAGATAACCGTGACAGCTGGTGCAACTCAAGCTATTTCTACTGCCATATCTACTCTCATCTCGAAAGATGACGAAGTTATAGTCTTCGAACCGATCTACGATGCCTATGAACCACTTATTCAATTAAATGGCGGTAAGGTTATTCCTATCACCTTAGAGACTACAGAGTTCTCAATTAACTGGTCGAAAGTTGCTGATGCTATTTCAGATAAAACCAGAGCCATCTTGATCAACACACCACACAATCCATGTGGCACCATGCTTACACAAGATGATCTAAATGAATTAGCAAAAATCATCAAGGGTAAAAAGGTTTATATCATCAGTGATGAAGTATACGAACACATCACCTTTGATAAAAAACAACACTTAAGTGTATCAACTCATCCAGAATTAAAAGAAAAAGCTTTTGTTATTTCTTCTTTCGGCAAAACACTTCACATCACAGGCTGGAAAGTCGGCTACTGTCTAGCACCCAAAGAACTCACTGCTGAATTTCGAAAAGCTCATCAGTTTATCGTTTATTCTGTAAACACTCCAGCTCAATATGCCATAGCAGACATACTTCAAAATGAAGAAAGTTATCTCTCTGTTGGAAAATTCTATCAAGAAAAACGGGATACTCTAACAGCTAAACTTCTTGGAACAAATTTTAAATTTAAACCTGCGAAATCAACTTATTTTCAACTCATCGATTATTCACATCTAAATTATGACGATGGCCTTAGTCTGACTGACTTTCTGGTTGAAAACAAAAGCATTTCTCTTATTCCACTTGAGCCTTTCTATAAAATAAGTAGGGCACCAAAGTTTGTAAGAATTTGTTTCGCTAAAAATAATACAACATTACAAACTGGAATTTCGAATCTGATCGATCTATAGATCTACTCTTGTCTTTTAGTGATTAAGCTTTTAGAATTGATATAATTTGCTACTTAACGGAAATTTAAAAATGAAAAAACTCAGTCTCATTTCTCTATTCGCTCTTCTTCTTTTTAGCTGCGCGTCATCTCCTTATGTCGGAAAGTGGCAAGCAAAAGATAATGGCAAGGTTTACCTTCTAAACATTGAAGATAGTGGAAAAGTCTCAGCAAACTGGCAAGACATGAGTGGCCAAGACCATTCGCGAAATGGCACTTGGGAGAAAAATGACGATGGCTCTATTCAAGTAAATGGCGTCAACGCCAAAGCTTGCGCAAAAATGACCGATGGAAAGTTAGAGTTTAAAAGCCGACAGATTACCATAAAGTTCGATAAACTACCGGCTTCCAATTAATTAGATTATCCCGTATGCCAGCATAGTATCTGCAATCTTTTTGAAGGCTGCGATGTTAGCACCTTTTACATAATTCACATACTTGCCTTCTTCGCCATGGGAAACACACTGACCATGTATGTTTTTCATGATGCCAAGAAGCTTCTCATCCACTTCTTTCGCTGTCCACTGAATTCTCATCGAGTTCTGGGTCATCTCAAGTCCTGAAACTGCAACACCACCGGCATTCGCCGCTTTACCTGGTATGAAAATAACCTTGTTGGCCTGCAAGTACTCAATACTCTCATTATCCGTCGGCATATTCGCACCTTCACAGACTGCTCGGCATTTATTCGAAACCAGAGTTTTGGCATCTTCTATGCCTATTTCATTTTGAGTTGCACAAGGAAATGCTAAGTCACCTTTAACTCCCCAAGGGCGTTTTCCGGCAAGAAACTCGGCCTTCTTGTATTTCTCGCAATACTCTGAGATTCTACCGCGTTTTACATTCTTAAGTTCTTTAATAAAAGCCAGCTTTTCTTCATCTATTCCATCTGGATCATAAATACTACCGCCAGAGTCTGATAATGTTAAAACTTTAGCTCCTAGTGAAAGTAACTTTTCGGCTGCATGCTGAGCAACATTACCTGAACCAGAGACCAAACATTTTTTACCCGACAAATCATCTCCAATCTTATCCAAGGCTTCTCGAATCATATAGATACAACCATAACCTGTTGCTTCTGGCCTCATAAGACTACCGCCATATGTCGGCCCTTTACCCGTTATAGCGCCTGTAAGGCGATTATTAAGCCTTTTGAACTGTCCATATAGGAAGCCTATCTCGCGCGCTCCTACGCCTATGTCTCCGGCAGGTACATCTATATCTGAACCGATATGTCTAGTTAACTCTGTCATGAACGATTGACAAAAGCGCATCACTTCTGCGTCTGACTTACCTTTTGGATTGAAGTTGGCTCCGCCTTTTGCACCACCCAGTGGCAAAGTCGTCAGACTATTTTTGAAAATTTGTTCAAAGCCTAAAAACTTTAAAACACTAAGACTTACTGTTGGGTGAAAACGCAAACCACCTTTGTAAGGTCCTATAGAATTGTTGAATTGAACTCTGTAACCTCTGTTTGTCCTAACTTGACCTTTATCATCCTCCCAACAAACTCGAAATATAATGATTCTGTCAGGTTCTGTAAGCCTCTCTAAGATTTGACCATCTTGATAAATTTTATTGTCGCCTATAAATGGCATCAAGGTATTAGCAACTTCTTGTACAGCTTGATGAAATTCTTTCTCTCCGGGATTACGCTTTTTTAAGCCCGACATAAACTTCTTAAGATCTTTCGCCGCATCCATTCCGAATCTCCTATTAACAATTACTACTTAAGTTAATACAAAAATCAGCAGAAAGACAAGTTTTTCAAAAATTATTTTAAGTAAGTCTATACTTGGAATACCAAGAGGAACTACAAAATACTAAATTTGATCATTACAAAAAAAAAATGCCCGACTGAAATCAGTCGGACATTTTTAAAAGTTAATAAATGAAGAATTAATCGATTAGATCAAGACCTTCTTCTTCCATTGGCTTTTTCTTTTCTTTCTTAGCTGCTTTACCGCCAATTGCACCTTTCGTAGAAGGAAGGTAACGGTAGTAAACTGTCAGCATAAGAGCACAAAGTGTAGTTGCATAAACTCTGTCTGTAGTAGCGTGGTTAGTCGCACCGTGGTACTTACCCGGGTATTCCCAGTAACCTTCTTGATGCTGATTGTCGCCAATCTCTTTCTGGAACTTACGGTTCCAAGACTTCCACTCGTTACCACCTTGCTGGAACATTGCCTGAGTTGCGTAGTACCAACCGTAAAGTGACTCTCCCGGAGGGTTTGCGTAACTAAGTTTCTCTAGGTCAGCTGTTGCAATAGTTTTGATTTCGTCTTTCATTTCAGGAGCTTTACCTTCGCCGAAAAGTTGAAGACAAAGAACACCAACGGCTCTCATTGTGTGCTTTTGAGTACCTGAAGCAGTACCATCTTTAACTGCATAAGGGAAACCTTTACCGTCATCGCTAGATGCCGCTCTTCCTTTAAGCCACTCAACACCTTTATAGATAGCGTTAGTCAAACCTTTTTCTTCACAGCCAGCACCATAAGCAGCTTTAAGCGCCTGATAGTTCCAACCTGCGAAAGATAAGTCAACACGAGTACCTTTCTTATAATTGTAGTCTAGGCAACCATTATCTTGCTGACCATCGATGATCACTCGGATACTGCGGTTCATCGCATCTTCTAGAAGTGAAACACCTGTCATGGCGTAAGCTTCAGCTAGAGCGTATGTTTTGATTGCGTGTGGATAACCATGCTTAGAGTTTTTATCAAGCTTAGTAGATGCTAGCCACTCCATAGCTTTACGTACAGTAGTACCAAACTCTTTAGAAGTTGGAGTTTCACCATGAGCTAGGAAAGTTAATAGTGCAAGACCTGTATATGCTGGCTGACTTGAAGTACCCCAAGAACCATCTGGGTTTTGAACTTTCTTAAGCCAGTAAAGAGCTTTAAGAAGTCTTTCTTGACCAACGCGGTTACCACCAAATTTTGAAACTGATGATGCACGACCTGCTGCACTACGACCGCCAAAAACGTTTGGGGAAGCAAATGCTGAAGGGGAAACGGTTACGTCTGAAACAGCTTCAACTGTTGAATCGTCATCTGTTGATGGCGCTTCATCATTTGTATCTTCTAGAGCTGCGTCGTTAGTGTCAACATTCTCGATTGCAACTGTAGTTAAAACCGGATTTGTTGTATCTGTATTTTCGATTTCTTCTGGAACTGGTTCTTCAACCGGTGGAGGTTCTTCGATTTTTATCTCTTCGACCTCTTCCATCTTAACTTCTATTTCAGGAACTTCTTCTTTGTATTTATCCGTAATGAAAATCGCTAAGATAACGATAAGTACTACGTGAAATACTGTTGAAATTACTGGTCCAATTAAGGATTCTATCAGACGACGGCGTCTGTATTCATCTTGAATAGCAAAGATTTCTTCTTCTGACAACTGCCCATCTTCGTGCATTTCGTCATCATAGATCTCTTCTTCTTCATCATAATATTCTGACATGAGTCAACCTCATTATTAACTTTTTCACAAAACCATCAATAAACTACTATGTTATAATTTATAAATCAAGCAAAAGTGACAACAAAATTAACAAAAGTGACAAATCTCATATTTTACCGACAAAGAACAACAGAGGAATTGTGCGTAAGTTACTCGTAAAGAAAAAACCCGAACTTTTAACAGCCCGAGTTTTTCTGGTTTTGTAAAATGAGGTGGAAGAATTAATCGATTAGATCTAGACCTTCTTCTTCCATTGGCTTTTTCTTTTCTTTCTTAGCTGCTTTACCGCCGATAGCTCCTTTAGAAGAAGGCAAGTAACGGTAATAAACTGTAAGCATCAAAGCACATAGAGTAGTTGCATAAATTTTACCAGTTAGGTCATCCATCTTACCATGCCACTTACCAGGATAAACCCAGTAACCTTCTTGGTGCTGATTGTCGCCAATCTCTTTCTGGAATTTACGGTTCCAAGCTTTCCACTCGTTACCACCTTGCTGGAACATTGCCTGAGTTGCATAGTACCAACCGTAAAGTGACTCTGATGGAGGATTAGCATAACTAAGTTTTGAAAGATCGTACTCAGCAATTCGCTTAATTTCATCTTTCATCTCATCAGCTTTACCTTCACCATAAAGTTGAAGACAAAGAACCCCAACGGCTCTCATAGTGTGCTTATCGCCACCCTTGCCTTTAGCTCCATCATAAGGAAAACCTTTACCAACATCACTTTGTGCAGCTTTACCTTTCAGCCACTCAACGCCTTTATAGATAGCGTTAGTTAAACCTTTCTCTTCACAGCCTGCACCATAAGCAGCTTTAAGTGCTTGGTAGTTCCAGCCTGCAACAGATAAGTCCTGCTTTTTAGCTTCATCGAGACTATAACCATATGTAAAACAACCAAGATTTTGCTGACCGTCGATAACAACGCGAATACTGCGGTTCATCGCATCTTCTAGAAGTGAAACACCTGTCATAGCGTAGGCTTCAGCGATAGCATAAGTTTTGATCGCATGACCATAACCGTTACCGTGACGCTTACTGATAGGGTCATTTGAGATCCACTCCATAGCTTTGCGTACAGTAGTACCAAACTCTTTGGAAGTTGGAGTTTCACCGTGAGCTAGGAAAGTTAACAGTGCAAGACCTGTAAATGCTTGAGGATTACTTGTACCCCAAGAACCATTTGGGTTTTGAACTTTCTTAAGCCAATAAAGAGCTTTTAAGAGTCTTTCTTGACCTACTTTGTTACCGCCAAACTTTGAAACTGACGATGCACGACCTGCTGCACTACGACCGCCAAAAACGTTTGGGGAAGCAAATGCTGAAGGGGAAACAGTTACATCGGAAACGGCCTCAACTGTTGAATCATCTTCTGTTGAAGGAGCTTCATCACTAGTATCTTCTAGAGCTGCATCATTTGTATCAACATTTTCGATCGCAACTGTAGTTAAAACCGGATTTGTCGTATCTGTATTTTCTATTTCTTCTGGAACTGGTTCTTCAACCGGTGGAGGTTCTTCGATTTTTATCTCTTCGACCTCTTCCATCTTAACTTCTATCTCAGGAACTTCTTCTTTGTATTTATCTGTAATGAAAACCGCTAAGATAACGATCAAAACTACGTGAAATACTGTTGAAATTACTGGACCAATTAAGGATTCGACTAGACGACGACGTCTATATTCTTCTTGGATAGCAAAGATTTCTTCTTCACTTAAAAGAGTCGACTCATAATCTTCGTCGTACTCTTCCTCTTCGTCATAATACTCAGACATAGGAATACCTTCCATCACACTAATATTTTAATTACACCCAAAATACCAATAAGTGCCAAAATCAACAAAATCAAGTGTTTGCCAATTTATTAATTCTAACATTTTCTTTAAGACACATCAATATAAAGCTGTTATGACGTTTGACTTAAGAAGAACTGAGCTACATTAGTGCTGGATAGATAACTCTAGGATGAAAAAATGTCACAGACTTTGTGGTCTACAATTATTCGAGAAGCAAAAAAAGTTGCTGCTGAAGAACCTTCATTAGTTTCGCTTATTCACGAAACTATCATCAATCAGCCGGACTTTGCTCATGCCTTGGCCTTCCATTTATCGGGAAAGTTCCAGGACCAAACTATTTCGGCAGTCGCCTATAACCATTTGTTTAATGACATCATGGCTGAGTCTCCATGTGTCGTCGAAGCTTCTATTTGCGACTTAAAAGCGATCAAACAACGTGACCCTGCAACAAAGTGCTATGTCGTCCCTATGCTTTACTTTAAAGGTTTCCTCGCGCTTCAAGTGTCTAGGCTTTCAAACTGCCTTTGGAAGAAAGGCCGGAAGATGATGGCTTGTCATATACAAAGTCGCAATTCTGAAATATTTTCTGTGGACATACATCCCGGTGCAACAATTGGCAAAGGTATACTACTTGACCATGCTTCATCATTTGTTTGTGGTGAGACTGCTTCTATTGGCAACAATGTTTCCATACTTCACGAAGTAACTCTTGGTGGTAGTGGCAAAGAGTCTGGTGATCGTCACCCGAAAGTTGGTTCAAATGTACTGATCGGTGCTGGTGCGAAACTTTTGGGAAATATCAAGATTGGCGACGGCGCTAAGATTGGTGCTGGAAGTGTAGTACTAGAAGATGTACCGCCTCATACAACTGTTGCTGGTGTGCCTGCTAAACAAGTTGGTAAACCATCTCATAAAAATCCATCAAAGTTTATGGAGCACATACTTCCTCCAGAGTGCAGCCAAGACTTTCAAATTTAAACATAAAAAAAGGCCGCTTCAATCGAAGCGGCCTTTTTTAAAAGTATTACTGATTAACCAAGAAGGTTACTGATAACTTCTTTCTCGTTTTTCAGTTCAGCTTCAGTCGCTTTAACTTTCTCAGCGATGAATTCATCAAATTCGAACCCAGGAACAATTTCCCAGTTTCCGTCGCCGTTTGAACGACAAGGGAATGAGAAGATTAGACCTTCTTCGATTCCGTAAGGGTTACCATCTGAAGGAACACACATAGAGAATGCTTCGCCAGCAGGAGTTGGGTTAACAAGTGAGCGAACGTGATCGATCGCACCATTTGCTGCAGAAGCTGCTGAAGATTTACCACGAGCTGCGATGATAGCCGCGCCACGTTTAGCAACAGTACTAACAAACTCACCTTGTAGGAACTCAAGATCATTGATGACTTCAGTCGCTGCTTGACCTTTGATAGTCACGTTCTTGTAGTCAGGAACT
Source organism: Lentisphaeraceae bacterium (assembly GCA_021232515.1). GTDB lineage: Bacteria > Verrucomicrobiota > Lentisphaeria > Lentisphaerales > Lentisphaeraceae > JAKVBD01. The sequence continues at coordinate 10,786 of JAJPOQ010000156.1, read as the reverse complement.
TGAGTCGCTGAGTGGTTACCCCAAATGATCATGTTCTTAATATCATGTACAGTAGAACCAGACTTCTGAGCTAGTTGAGTCATAGCGCGGTTTTGGTCTAGACGAGTCATAGCAGTGAAACGATCGTTCGGAACATCCGGAGCGTTATTCATAGCGATAAGACAGTTAGTGTTACAAGGGTTACCAACAACAACTACACGTACATCATCTGCAGCGTGATCATTGATTGCTTTACCAGTGCTTGTGAAAATTGGACCATTTTCTTTGATTAGATCGCCACGCTCCATACCTGGACCACGAGGCTTAGAACCAACACATAGAACCCAGTTAGCATCTTTCATTGCAACATTTATATCGTCAGTAGCAACGATGTCAGCAAGCAGTGGGAATGCACAGTCATCTAGCTCCATTACCACACCTTTAAGTGCTTCCATAGCAACTGGAAGTTCAAGGATGTTCAAAGCTACAGGTTGATTTGGTCCGAAAAGATCGCCATTAGCGATACGGAAAAGAAGATTGTAGTTGATCTGACCAGCACCGCCAGTTACTGCAACGCGAATTGGTTGTGACATTTTAAGTTCTCCTGCGCCCTAAAATTGGGCATAATTTATACTTACCATTTTAGTGTTTCAGATAATCGAAACGTAATTGACATCACTCAGTTTAAAGCGACTGTTGTAAACTTCAAATTTATAAACCTGCTTGCATGTGCATTTGTGACACTATTAATTAGTTTTGCATGTCTATGTAATGGCTCTATAATAAGCCAAAATTTTGAGGAAACCATGGAAATACTTTTATCGAGCCCGCGTGGCTTTTGTGCTGGCGTAGAAAGAGCCATAAAAATTGTTGATGAAGCACTAGAGCTTTTGCCTCATCCTATTTACGTCAACCACGAAATAGTCCACAACTCACACGTGATCAAAAACTTCGAAGAGCAAGGCGTCATCTTCGTAGAAGGCTTGGAAACTGTTCCAAACAAATCTACACTTATCTTCAATGCACATGGAGTCTCTCCTGCTCTAGTCAAAGAAGCTCAAGATCGCGAGTTAAGAGTCATCGACGCTACTTGCCCTCTTGTCAGCAAAGTGCACTTTGAAGCTATTCGTTATGCAAAAAATGGCTATAACATCCTTTTAATCGGTCACAATGGTCACCCTGAAGTTATCGGTGTTATCGGTGAAGCTCCTCACAAAATCCATGTCGTTGAAAGCCCTGAAGAAGTTAAGGACCTACCTTTCACCAAAGATGATAAACTCGCTTATATAACACAGACAACTCTTAGTGTAGATGACTGCAATGTCGTGGCAAATGCCCTTAAAGAACGTTTCCCTCAAATCGTTCAGCCTAAGAAATCAGACATCTGCTACGCTACAACAAACCGTCAACATGCGATAAAAACTATTTCCTCTGAAGCTGACATCTCTATAGTTGTTGGTAGCCCAAACAGCTCCAATTCAAACAGACTTAGAGAAGTTGCAGAAAATAACGGAACGACTGCTTACCTAGTGAATAGTCCGGCCGACCTCAGCAAAGACTGGTTTAAAGGTAATGAAAAAGTCGGCGTAACTGCTGGCGCATCTACTCCTGAAGACATCGTCCAAGCTGTTATTGCCTGGCTCAAAGAAAACTATGAAGTTTCTGGAGAGCGCTCTGTCGTTACAGTCAAAGAAGATGAGATATTTTCTCTTCCAAAAATTGGTTGATTCACAGGCAACTCAAGAGAGATGCTTGATTCCGCAGAGATATAAATACACTTTCTTATAAAAATGTGTGTATTTATAAATGAATAGATTTCTCGTATTAGTTTTAACTACTGCGCTCATTACTGGTTGCTCGAAAGATTCTTCTGAGTCTGGACAAACTACAAGTTCTGAGCCGCATCCTGCTGTTGCTCTTCTAGATCAACACTGCTTTCGTTGTCATAAGCCTAAAAAGAAAAAAGGCAAAGTTGACCTCGCGTCATTCATTGCCGAAAATTCTAAACTCGAAAACCTTAAGCTTTGGAAACATGCTCTCGTTCAAATCGAAGACAAAAGCATGCCACCAGAGGGCAAGAAGCAACCTACTGAAGAAGAACGTCAGCAAATGGCGTCCTGGCTCAAGCAAACACTACAGGAATCATATGGCGAGTTGCCAGATGACCCAGGTAAAACTGTTGTTCGTCGCCTCAATCGTCGCGAATACGAAAATACTCTAAATGACCTCCTAAAGATTGACTCAAAGGTTTCAGAAGACCTTCCTCTCGATAGTGTTGGTTTTGGTTTCGATAACATTGCCGGCTTACTATCTGTCCCTCCTCTACTACTTGAGAAGTACCTCCGCGCCGCAAGAGCAGCTGTAGACATCGCTATTTTAGACGACACCAATCCGAAGTTAAAGGTTAGCATTGAAGCTGGTGACTTTAAAAAACTTTCTGGTGCTGGCGACTTAAACAGTGGTTACTTTGGCCTCTGGTCAAACGGTACAATTGAAGGGAGTCTCAACATTCCTTACAAAGCCACCTATAAAATTACTTTAAAGGGCTATCAATCAATTGCCGGAAATGAACCTGCAAAAGTTCTACTGAAGATCAACGATTATTTTTCTAAAACAATCAACGTCGATGCAACAAGAAAAGCGGCTAAAGATTATACCTTCACAACTAAGCTCAATAAGGGCACACAAAAGTTTACGGCTTCTTTCCTAAACGATTATTACGACAGCAAGAAAAAACAAGATCGAAATGTTTTCATTCGATACATCCAAGTTGAAGGACCTGTATCTAAAATGGAAATACCTCTTTCGCATAGAACTTCAGTTCCTTTTGCTAGTAAAGATAACAAGCCGAATGAAGCATTAGCCAAAAAGAATCTAGAAGCATTTTTGACGAGAGCTTTTAGAAATAAAGTCGACCAAGCTACAGTTCAGCCTTATCTAAATTTGTATAACAAAATGACTAAAGCCGGGCGAAATCACTTACAAGCATTGAAGACTGCCTACGTTGCATCACTCGTCTCGACAAAGTTTCTTTTCAGACAAGAGCAAGCTCCAAAAGAGATCGCTTCTGCAACAAACTATGAACTAGCATCGCGACTTTCATACTTCCTAACTTCTAGTATGCCAGACGACAGACTGCTTCAACTTGCTGCAGAAAAGAAACTCACCAACAAACAAGTCCTCTTAACCGAAGCAAAAAGACTTTTAAAGTCTGATGCTGTTAAGGAGTTCTCCAAAAACTTTGCTGGTCAGTGGCTTCAACTTAGAAGTTTAGATAGACTGCAGCCAGACACCCAAGTTTTTCCTGAGTGGAACCACGAACTCAAAGAGTCTATGAAGATGGAAGCAACAACTTTCTTCGAAGACATAGTCCTCAACAACCGACCAATGCGCGAATTTATCGCGACGAATAAAATCTTTATAAACGAAACTCTAGCTAAACACTACGGACTTAAAGGCATAAAAGGTGATCGTATTCGTCGCGTCGACACAAAAAAGCGTGGTGGCATACTAACTCTCGCCTCAGTTCTCTCCGTTACATCTGAGCCAGCTAGAACAAGTCCTGTAAAACGTGGAAAATGGGTTCTCGATGAAGTCCTCGGAACACCTCCACCACCACCGCCTGAAAATGTGTCACTGGACGAAGCGACTGAAGCTGACCCGACCCTTACCTTTAGAGAGAAACTGGCAAAACACAGAGACAGCGATGACTGCCGTGGTTGTCACAGTAAAATGGACCCTATGGGATTCTCATTTGAGAACTACGATGCTCTTGGCAAATGGCGAGATAAGGAAAGCGGACGCCCAATTCAAGCGGGTGGAACTATGCCAAGTGGCTTAGAGCTTACTGGAGTGAAGTCTCTTCAGGATTACCTCATAAAGAAAGAGGATCAATTCGTTGAACACTTAGTGAGTAAATTGATTATTTACGCTACGGGTAGAGGTCTTGAAGAAGTGGATTTCAAAACAATCAGCAATGTTATGGAAAAAACAAAAGCGAAGAATTATAAATTTCAGGACGTCATCCTAGAAATAGTTCAAAGCCCAACATTCACTCTGAAAAAGATGTAGCCAGTTTTGCGGCAGCTTAACCAGCTGTCGCTTTAAAAATATTCACAGCAGGGTAACTCTTGGCAATCAACCCTTCATAAGCCTTATCTCGAGCACTTTCAGAGTCAAAGGTTGCAAATACCGTCGGACCACTTCCAGAAACTTCAGCATGACCTCCTAGTTCACTTAAGTCGTCACACGCCAACTGCAAAATTGGAAATTTCTTTCGAGCTGCAAAAGCCAAATCATTATAAACACTGGTTTCTAAATTTAGCTTTTTATCATTCCACAGGTTCATTAGCTCATCAAAGCTTTTATTACTTTGATGAAATGGTAGTAGCCTATTCTTATAAGCCCAAACTGCTGGAATTGGAAAATCAAAACCAACAAGAAGTAAAGGTATTTTATGATTAGGCTTCAACTCTATAAGTTTCTCGCCAACACCTTCCGCTAAAGAAGGGACAGGATTCAGAAAATAAGGAACATCTGCACCGATAGACAATGCTATCTCGCTTAGTTCTTTAGAACTCAATGGGTTTTCGCTCTGCGAATTAAGTAAGCGCAAAACAGTCGCTGCATTTGAGCTACCACCACCCATACCTCCAGCAACAGGCAACTTTTTAACAATCGTTATTTGCCAATTTGAAGACAGTCCAGAAGCTTTTGCAAACTTCTCAGCAGCTATCCAACAAAGATTTTTTTCGTCACAAGGAACACCTGGATGTTCACAAACAATTTTTAAGGAATCACTTTTTTCGATAGATATATCATCGGCAAGATCATGGATGGGAAGAAAGAGAGTTAGTATCTCGTGATAACCATTTTTCAACTTATTCGTTACATCGAGAAAAAGATTAATCTTGCCCGGTGAAGAGGACTGCACGTCTGTCATCGCCCCTCTTCCAATCGAGCGATTAAACGTGCGGGAAATTTACTATTAAACATCTGTTTTTGAACTTCAGATATATCGTAATCAAGTCTAAACATTTTCAGCTCTAACGACTCTGTATCAAAAGTCACAGTCGCAGTCTTAGGCTCTTTATCGCGAGGCTGACCGACTGAACCGACATTTATCAAATAACGGAGTTCTTTATCCAAAGTTATGTCTTGGAAATCAGTTATGTTTATCTGACCATTTGGATCTTCGGAAAAAATCATTGGCATGTGGGTATGCCCATTGAAACAAACTTTTCTATTTTGCTGTGCAAAGTTAGACTTCGCTGAGCTCTCATTGAGAACATAACCCCATCTTGGTGCTCGACAGTTAGACGCGTGAGTTATGAGAAAGTCTTTTGCGTCTATACAATCAGGGAGTTGCCTGAGGTACTCGAGGTGCTTTTCGTCTAATTGACTTCTCGTCCATTCTATGACGTAACGAGCATGAGGATTTATTGCGAGCAAAGGGGTTTTTTGGAGAACGTACTCATCGTGATTGCCTCGAACGCTATTTATCTCTAGATCCATAAGGCGTTCAATACACTCACGAGGTTGTGGCCCGTATCCGACTATATCGCCAGTAGCCATGACATAGTCACAGCCTTCATCAACAAGTTTTTGTAGACAGACATCTAACGCTACAAGGTTTGCGTGTATGTCCCCTAAGAGGCCAACCTTCATTCCGTTCCTTTTTACCTTAAAATAAGGCTAATCCAACCAAGTACTGAATACAATTTAGTACGTTAAGTTTCTGGCAACTTCGTTATCATTTAACATAACAATTCGTTCACACAAGGAACGAATCACCGTCATAGAATCATCCGGGTATTTTTTAAGATGAGAAATGAAGTTGTCGATGATATAAAATTCACTGTTTTCAACAACCGTCACCGTTGCACTATGGTTACAGCCACAAACAGTCGCTATCTCACCAAAAATAGCACCAGGCTCAAGAACTGTTGCAATAGTCTTGCGATTGATACTAACTTCAACAATTCCTTTGATGAGAATAAAAACTTTCCCACCTTGGCGACCTTCTTCGGTAATCATGTCGCCAATCTTAAACTCAGACACTGGATGATCCAGAACTCTAAGAGACGTTAGCAGTGACATACACCCTCCTGCTAGTTATTTTTGACCAAAAATTTACTTATTGTATACTTTTTTGGGATCAAAAACTCGCTCTGAGACTATTTCTGTCGAATCTTTATTAACTTTTCTGAAAAAGCAGGAGCTATATCCTTCGTGACAAGCAGCGCCGCCTATTTGCTCAACTTTGAAGATGACAGTGTCTCTGTCACAGTCAATTAGCACTTCTTTAACCAACTGAACATTTCCTGAAGTATCGCCTTTACGCCAAAGCTGTTGACGAGAACGCGACCAATAAACTCCACGGCCAGTCTTCACGGTTTCTTCCCATGCTTCTTCATTTACATAAGCAAGCATAAGAACTTCACCAGACTCTGCATCTTGTGCTATCGCTGGGATAAGACCATTCGGGTCTTTTGAAAAATCGGGTTTAATTATTTCACTCATAGTAGTATAAGGCTGCCGAAGCAGCCCAAGTCACTTATTCGCCTTTAAGCGCGTCAGCAAGTTCACCGTCAGCATGTAACTCAGAAATGATGTCACATCCACCAACAAGCTCACCGTTTACAACGAGCATTGGGAAAGTTGGCCAATCGAAGTAGTCTTTAAGACCTTGGCGAATTTCTGGATCTTCCAAGATGTTAGATGAGCCAAACTCTGTGTCGTAGTTAGCAAGTATGTCAACAACGTGCTTACTGAAACCACACTGTGGAAAACTTGGAGAACCTTTCATGTAAAGTTTTACTGGGTTCGCGTCTAAGTCTGCTTTAATTTTTTCTTTGATATCCATAATATTTACCTTCCTATCTTACATGTAGTTTGATTTAGCAACTTCCCACTTCTCTGGCGTAAATGTCTTTAGACCAAGAGCGTGAACTTCATTTGTTGCAAAACGATCTTTTAAAGTGTTCATCACCATACGGTGCTGTTTAAGCTTTGGTATACCAACGAAGTCTTCGCTGATAACAAAAGCTTGAAAGTGCTCGCCGTCTGGATCATAGATGTGAACCGTAGCGTTCGGTACAGCTTCTTCTATGGTGCGTTTGATAAAAGCGCCTTTCTCTGTCATTTCCAGTTATCCTTAAACCATTGAATGATGTCGTCTGACTCTAAAAGCGGCGTTCCATCGATAGATAGACAAGGCACTTGACGGCGACCTGTCATATCCATCAACTCTTTCGCTGCTTGAGGATCTTCAGACGGATCCACGATTGAAATTTCTATATCATTACTCTTCAAGTAACTAGTTACTTTACGACAAAATGGGCACCAATCAGATTGATACAATACTAACTCAGGCATAATTACTTCTTATTTTTAAAATTCACTAAATTTTCCGCGAACTGTATCACCTTATTCTGAAGCTTACAATCATATAAACGGTTCATTTCCTGCAGGCAAGTGGGAGATGTCACATTTACTTCTATCAAATAGTCGCCCAACATATCGATCCCAACAAAGTGTAAACCAAGCTTCTGCAAATGCGGTTTTAAGGTCGCTATCACCTCAAGATCACGTTCAGTTATCTCAACTGCTTCAGGTTTTCCACCAGCATAAAAGTTGTTTCGGTGATCGTCACTTCCATGAACTCGTAAAACAGCTCCGAGAGGTTCTCCGCCCAAAAGTAAAATGCGTTTGTCACCTAAAGAAGCTTCAGGAATGTACTGCTGCATGATCACTTCTTGCTTATCGCGCTCACTTAACATTTCAAAACTCACGTTTTTATTAGGAGCGTCTTCGGAGATCTTAAAAACTCCCGCTCCACCAAAACCATCTGTTGGTTTGATGATGATGTTCTTTTCTTTGGCTAAAAACTCTTTGAAGTCCGACAAGTACCTTGAGATAACTGTTCGCGGGATGAGATCTGTAAATTGAGTAGCCCAGATTTTTTCATTGACCGTGCGTATACCGTTCGGGCTATTGATCACAGCCACGTTCTTTTCTGCTCTTTCTAAAAGCCAGGTATTCATCAGGTACTCAGAATCAAACGGAGGGTCCGTTCTCACAAATACCGCGTCCGCCTCCTCTTCTGTCAAAACTACCGACGCGACTAGATCAAAAGGCATGCCTTCTTCACGAACAACCGGTACGACTTCTTGAACGTTAAAATGAACTAAACCTTCTTTAAGAGTCATGCCTCCCGAAGGAAGAAAATAAACCTTGTGTCCGCGCTCATGTGCACCGAGCATAAAAATAAAACTTGTATCGGAGTGAACCTTAACCGTTTCGAGCGGGTCCATTAAAAATAAAAAGTTCATAGTGTCCTTATTTGAAGACTTTTTTTACTTGCTATATACATTTGTTTTGCTTGGGGTATATTTCAACGATTTTCGCCGATAGCTGGTCATTTAATTTTTTAAAGGATTTATTTCATGCAGGTTCCTCTCCTAGATCTGAAAGCTCAATTTTCTTGCTACAAAGATGCTGCTCTTAAAGAAATTCAGGAAATAGCCGAAGCTCAGTATTTTATTAATGGGCCCAAAGTTGAGAAAGCTGAAAAAGAGCTAAACGACTACTGTCAATCTGAATTTGCCGTCGGTGTTTCATCTGGTTCAGATGCATTGATCATCTCTCTTATGGCTGAAGATATCGGCCATGGCGACGAAGTTATCTGTCCTCCATTTACATTTTTTGCGACTGCAGGCGCTATTCACCGCGTTGGCGCTAAACCTGTTTTCTGCGATGTTGACGAAACTTCTTTCAATATCGATCCTGAAAAAATTCGTGCGGCGATAACGCCAAACACGAAGGCGATCATCCCAGTTCACCTATTTGGTCAGATGGCCGACATGGACCCAATCATGGACATCGCTAAAGAATATAACCTTATCGTTATCGAAGATGGCGCGCAAGCAATCGGTTCGGAGTATAAAGGCAAGAAAGCTGGTACTATCGGTGACTACGGTTGTTTTTCATTTTTCCCAAGTAAAAACCTTGGTGCTTTTGGTGATGGCGGCTTAGTCACAACCAACTGCGAAAAGAAATATAAAAAGCTTAAGTCTCTCAGAAACCACGGCAGTGAAGTTAAGTACTTCCATGACTATGTCGGTGGTAACTTTAGACTAGATGCCATACAAGCGGCTGTCGTTTCATGTAAACTGCCTTTCCTCGATTCATGGCATGAAGCCAGAGCTAAGAATGCTGCTTACTACCGCGAAAAGTTTGCTGAAGCTGGTTTAGGTGACAAAGTCAAACTTCCAACAGTTGTTGAAGGTACGACCAAGCACATCTACAACCAATTTACTCTAGTTGTTGAAAATGACCGCGATAAACTCGTTCAAGGTCTAAGAGACGCTGGCATAGGCTGTGACATTTACTATCCGAAGTCCCTGTCTGTCCAAGACTGCTTTTCTTACCTTGGTCATAAAGATGGTGACTTCCCTGTAACTGATAAGCTTTGTAGCTCTGTCGTTGCTATTCCGATTTTCCCTGAATTGACTACTGAACAACAAGACGTCGTTGTTGCGAAGATTAAGGAAATACTAGGTTAATTTAGTGACGCCGACAAATTGCAAAACCTATAAACGCTTATTGTCGTATGCTATGCGCTACAAGCTCACCTTATTTTTGGGTATTGCTTGTGGTGTCCTTGCTGGTGGTTCAGTTTTTGGCGTTCTTGCTCAAGCCAATAAAGTACTCGGTTCTTTTGGTGAAAACAAACCACCGAAAGAGGTTATCTTAGAAGTCGAACGCGAAGGTAAAACCGAAATACTTAAAGTCGACCACATAACTCGACAGGAAGGTGAAGAAGACGTACCAGCAGCGCTTAAAGATGGCGACAAATTAACCAAAGTTACGCCAGTTGTCATCCCACTAGGTTCAGACAAGTTTCCAGAGTGGCTTCGAGACTTCCTCGAAAATAAACTAAAGTTTGAACTCTACGACGCCAATGGTCAACCAACAGGAATCATCGTCGTCCTAGCCATACTCGGCTTAGTTTTTATCATGCTCCTCAAAGCTGTCCTCACTTACCTCAACCGCTTTTATATGAGGTGGATTGGTATGAGAGTTGTCACCGACATGCGAAATCAGCTCTACTCCAAACTTGTTGATCAATCCATGGAGTTTCATGGCCGTGAAAGTATCGGTGACATGATGAGTCGCTGCTCAAATGACGTCAACAGCGTCCAAGCTGCAGTCTCAAATAACGTCTCAAGTTTGACTCGCGCACCTATAGAAGTCATAGCCGTCGTTTCATACGTCTGTTACTTTGCCATTCAAAACAACCTCTACTCTTTCTTAGCAGTCATGCTTATCGGTATGCCCCTATCCATACTCCCTGTTATTTTCCTAGGCAAAAAAGTAAAAAAATACGCCGGCCGTACTCTACAAAAGATCTCAATCGTCACTGATCGCCTCCAAGAGTCTCTCAGCTGTATCAGAGTTGTAAAAGCCTACAATAAAGAAGACTCTGAAAGTAAAAAGTTTGCAGATACCAGTGAAAACTATTTTAAGATCTCCATGAGAGCTATGAAGTATGAACTACTCATCACACCTCTTATGGAGTTTGTAGCCATACTTGCTCTCTGTGCATTTATCCTCTACAGTTTCGGGAAAGTCGACTTCAAGGACATCCTTATTCTCGGTGTTGCGTCCAACTTCGCCTATGGCCCCCTTAAAGAACTCGCCAAGCTAAATGCCAAGATTCAAAAGTCTCTCGCTGCTGCAGACCGCATCTTTGACTACCTCGACATGAAACATGAGATTGTCCAAAAACCGGATGCTATCGAGA
>JAJPOQ010000071.1 GCA_021232515.1 Lentisphaeraceae bacterium | reverse complement strand
GCTAGAGAGCAAGTTAATTATGTTCATTAGTCGTTCCTTCTGAGATTGTTTAATTGTGGTAAATCAAACTAAATCAGAAGAACGACTTTTTCTTGCCTAGATTAGAAACCACACAATTCCGTGAAGAACCTAAAAAAAGCCTTTCTTTTTACAGAAAGGCTCAAATAAATCAACTAAAAGGTCTTTTACTTAGACTCGGTGGTATCCTCAGCATCAGCTGCTTTTATCTCTTTTTTCTTTGGAAAGAGTTTTGGGTAAGAGTCTTTTATACCTTTAATCGTCTGTGGTGTGATGATCAGGTAACGCTTGTTAAAAGCATCCATTACATTATCCGGAACTGCCAATTCGTCGATAGTTGGGTCTGGTTTCCAAAGAGACATAGCACCAATGAGGTCATCGTAGAAAAGTTCTTCCAAGTTACCGATATAACCATTATAAACACCCACAAGAGGATAAAACTGGCTTGGGTCGCGAACAAACTTAGTCTCGTCTTCTGCGTCTGGAATCATCTTAAAGATATTTATCTTCATCAATTCTTCTTTTGAGTAAGGAAGTGGAACCATGAAAATAACTAGGTCGTAATCAGTATACTGCTCAAGGATCTTATTGAAGTCCTCTGCAGTATTCTCCATCATCGCTTCTTCTGGCATCTCTGCAGACATGTCGTACTCTTTTATCGGTACTGACTTTACGTCTTTAAGTTTACCACCGAAACCATCTTTAAAAGCAAGGATAAGACGGTCTACATCTTTTCGATTGCGCTCGTCAACAGGATGGTGAATGACTAAACACTTACCAGTTCCCGCATATTGATTAGTCAAAGTATTGGCTAAGATCATAGCCTGAGCGTTTTGATAAAGCTTTTCTCTTTCAATCGCTTTGTTGTCAACTTTACTCTTAAACAAGTTCAACCAAACGGCTGTTGCGATGATAATAAAACCGCAAATGATTGTTAGGCTTTTACCCCAATCGGCTTTGTGTTTTTTATACTGTATTTGGCCATAAAACATAATGACCGCAAGAAACAGCATAAATGCTACTGCGAAAAACGTACTATTCATGATAACTCCCGAAACTATTCATCTTTAAAAGGTCTTTAGCCAAACATTATATAAAAACCTGTAAAATGTGACAGCCCCCTCTCAAATATTTGGACTGATTATTTCCTACCATATGACTTTATCGGTGTTAAATGAAATTTTTTTAATTTGAATTTTAACTTTTCTCTTCTCAATGAAGCTTTATCTTCAAATGTATTTTGTTTAAATGGACCTCAGAATTAATTATGAATATCGTCAGCCAAACTGTTTCAATCCCAACTCCAACCGGCAATATGGATACAGCCATACTTTCCCCCAAAGACCCAGGAAAGTACCCGGCTCTTATCCTTTACTCTGAGATTTTCCAACTGACTGGGCCAATCATGCGTTCAGCTGCAATCATCGCTGGCCATGGTTTTATTGTCGCAGTTCCTGAAGTTTACCACGAGCACTTAGATGCGGGAACTGTTTTAGGTTATGACGATGCAGGTAAAACTATTGGCAATGACCTTAAGAACAAAACCAGAATTGAGAGTTATGACGAAGGCGTTGAAGCTATAATCAGCTATATGAGCACTCAAGAAAACTGTTCGCAAAAGTTTGGCTCCGTCGGTTTTTGCCTTGGTGGTCACTTAGCATTTCGTGCGGCACTCAATCCCAAAATAGAAGCCTGTGCAAGTTTTTATGGTACTGACATTCACAGTGGTACTCTTGGAACAGAGCAACCTTGTAACACCTTTGCAAGAATCAACGAGATACAAGGTGAGCTAATGATGCTTTGGGGCAGACAGGATCCACATATTCCTACTGAAGGCCGCCAGAAGATTTATAACGAGCTTTGTAAGCAAGAAAGAAACTTCACTTGGCATGAATTCAATGCAGTTCACGCCTTCATGAGGGACGAAGGAGAAAGGTATAACCCGGCATTGGCAAATACCTGTTACAACATGGTTGTTGACATGTTTACTCGAGTTCTCAAAAACTAGATTTCTGGATCCCAAAAAGTATCGGTATTATCATTTTTGGATAAAAAGAAGGCTGATGTCCTAGCTTTGCCGCTACCGTCAAGGTAGATAACATTTGCCTTCTTACCGTGGCGGACGACATTTGTTTTGACACTATCTAGGATTAAATGGCCATTTTTCATATTGCCGATACCGATGCTGCGCCAGTTGCTATATGCATCCATGAGTAACATAGTCTCATTGGCAGTCGCTTTGATAAAACTCTTCTGATCCTGATTCCAGCTATTTTGAGATTTCCCAGAAACCATGTAATTCATGGCAATTGTACTCTGGCCTTTCTTAGTGATCTCAACTCCCTCTGGACACTCCATCACTTTCGATGGACCTCGAACTATTTCGCCTTCCGGTAAGTAGCCTGGAATCAAACGCTCGTACCAGGATTTCTGACCGGTATCTGTTGGAGCGTATCTTTGACTGTCGATAGAGTAGGTTTGTATGGCAATACCTGTTTGGCGACTATTGCTCAAACACACAGCTTGTTTGGCTTTCTCGCGGGCCTTTTGTAAAGAAGGCAACAGCAGGGTCATCAGTATTCCGATGATGGAAATAACAACTAAAAGTTCTATAAGGGTAAAGTATTTTTTCATAATCCTCTCGCATTAACACACGTATTTACTATTTAAACAGTTGCTAAACGAGAAGATTACAGATGCTTTAACTTATTTTTTCTTTTTGCGTTTCTTCGACTTATAAACCTTTGGAGTACCTGTTTTTGCGGCCCATTCATCCCATGCCTTAGACATAGAAGCTAGCTTCTCAGGATACTTAGCAGAAAGATCATTTAACTCGGTGCGGTCATTCGCCAAATTGTATAAAGCCCATTCTTTTTCAAAAACTGCTTTCCAGTCGCCTTGACGCATAGCTCGCGTTTTGCTGTATTCAAAGAAAAGAGGTTTCTCACGAGTAAACTCTTTACCTTCAAAAATGGCTAATATATTTTCTCCATCTAACTGACGTTTACCCGACGGTATATCTTTTACAGGGTCCAATCCTGCCATAGTCATAAAAGTTGGTTGAAAGTCTATGATGTGAGCAACCGACTCTGTCCAAGTGTTAGCCTTAATTTTTGCCGGCCAACGGACAACACATGGTGTTGCTATACCACCTTCATGCATGTTCGACTTATACCTACGAAATGGCGTATTTTGAGCATTTGCCCAACTTGGCCCACAAGCCGTGTAGTACTCTTTTGGACCTGGGATATGCGAAATATTATTATCTCCACCCGGAGTTTCACCACAACCACCATTATCTGAAATAAAGATCACCAAAGTATTTTCTGCCGTGCCTGTTTCGTCTAAAGTTTTGAGGAGTTTGCCAATGTTTTGATCCATAGAGTCAACCATCGCTGCATAGACTTCCATCAATGCTTCATCCCAATCTTTATTTTTGCGCTTATCCCAGTTTTGCATACGACCTTCTTCAGGTGGAAGTTTGACCGATTTATCGATAATTCCCATCTCAATCATACGCTTGTAGCGCTCTTCACGAAGTTTATGCCAACCGTCTTTATAACGCCCCTTATACTTAGCTATATCTTCTGGCTTAGCATGTAGAGGATAATGCGGCGCGGTATACGTCACATGCGCAAAGAAAGGCTTCTTTTCAGATACTGCTTTCTTGATGTGCTTTACCGCATGGTCTGTAAATGCATCCGTTGTGTAATAGTCTTTCGGAAAGTCTGTGATCAACTCATCATTATGTCCAAAAACTCGAACTCTACCGCCTTTAAACTTCGGGTCCCGTTGAACTGGATTGAAGAAGTTTGAGCAGCCATCCATCAAACCATAATATTCCTGAAATCCACGATCAATTGGACGGTGCCCCTTCTTAGAACCCAAGTGCCACTTACCACTCATGATAGTGTAGTAGCCAGCCTTATTCATCGCATCCGCAACTGTGAACATAGAATCATCAAGCATTTCGATACTGCCGTTGTCTCTTTGCGGATAAAGTCCGGTGACTATAGATGCACGAGTTGTCATACACTTGGCGTTATTATAAAACTGACGAAAGCGAACGCCCTCTTTAGCAAGTCGATCAATGCTAGGCGTTTTTATTTCACTACCATAACAACCTATGTCTGAGTAACCCATATCATCGCAAAGGATAAGGATTATGTTCGGCTTATCTTGGGCAATTGCGCCAATGATCAGCAGAAAAAAAGGAATGATGTATTTCATTTAACTGGCTTTCCTATAGTTTCTTTTTTCACTTTCTGATTTTCTTGAATATACTCTGGATTATATTTCCCGCGCTCGTGGAAACCTCCCATAAACGGCCTCATCTTTGAAATCCTCGGGTAACTTTCAAAGATATCTCCAAAACCATTAAAGCGCGGGTCACCATCTTCTTTCAACTGCTTGTGAAGCTGTTTTGCTAAGTCTTCCATCGTTGTTTTATACTCTGGATTGTCTGCAAGGTTTTTCATGCAAAATGGATCTTTCGAAATGTCGAACAATTCAAACTCGGGGCGTTTTGCTGTCGATAGTGCCAAAAAAGGTCCATTTTCTTTTAGTATCTCCGTTTTAGAAGGGCAACCATCTATATCATAAAACTTCTCCCCTTTCGGATCACCTGCTGGCCAACGGTCTGCCTTCATATTATGAATAAGTAAAAAGTTCTCCGTACGGATCGAGCGACATGGGTAAGTCCAATTGTTATAACGAGCATGAGTATGACGCTCACGGCCTGCAAAAACAACTTGTTTTACATCTTGACCATTGAGTAAAGGAACTAAACTTTTTTGAGTCACTGTCTTTGGTTGAGATATGCCTGTAACTTCGAAAATAGTCGCTGCAACTTGTGTTGAAGAAACTGGAGTTTTCACTCGACTTCCAGTTTTAAAGTTTTTTCCCCATGAAATGGCCATCGGCACATGAGTTCCTAGTTCATAAAGGTTTGCTTTAGCGCGTGGAAATGGCATCCCGTTATCTGCCGTCACTATAACCAAAGTGTTATCCAGCTCACCTTTTTCTTCGAGGAAATCAAGTATCTCACCAAGGTGTTTGTCGAACCACTCTATTTCATACGCATAGTCAAGGATGTCGTTTCTGGTAACTTCATTATCTGGGAGAAATGGCGGAACCTCAACAGACTTTGGGTCTTTACCGTTTTTCTTACCAACTCCATACTCATAAGCTCTATGAGGTTCATGAGCTCCATACCAAAAACAAAATGGCTGATCAGCCTTTCTCGCTTTGTAAAACTCTTTAAAATTCGCTGAATAGTTAGTTCCCGAAATAGCTTTTACTGGAGCTTTAAGCTTGATCTTACTCCAAGCTTTGCCGGCTGGATTCAGTTTTCGACCGGTGTATTTATAGTCTCCTGGGCCCCAAGCTTTACCGGTATAACCAACATGGTAACCCGACTTTGCTAAAACTTCGGGATAAGACTTATACTCAATTGGGAAAAAGCTCGCGTGAACACCTGCTTCCTGTAGTTCCCATATTTGACGTCCTGTCAGTATCGCCGCACGAGACGGGCTACACTGTGGGGCCGCACAAAAAGCTGCGTCAAATAACACACCACTTTTAGCAACCCGATCAAAAGCTGGAGTTTGAATGACTTTATCGCCATAAGCTGACGCATGTGGCCAACTTTGATCATCTGAAATAGCAAATAAAATGTTCGGCTTCTTCTCTGCAAAGCAGCTCAACGCGATTAATAAATATATAAATATACACAGACTCTTCATAAATCTTCCTTCTAACTAATGCACTTTTGAAATAGGCAAGTGATCAAATCCACCACAATCTATTCACATATCTAAATCAAGCATAAATAAACGATATATCATAACAAATACGCTCTTACCAAAATAAATATGACTACTTTATATAAATTTGCATAATTTCAACAAAATGAATTCTAAACAAACTACAAACAGAATAGGCTGACAGTATTTGCGAAATTTTCACCATTTTTCATTGATTTACCAAAACTGCAGACTACTCTACCCGGCAAATCAACAATTTATTCAATTTCTCATTGCGAGAATATGGAAAGTGAAGCGCAATGCTTCATGGAGGAAGGACACCAGGAGAAGATCTCCTGGTTGTTTTTATTTATTCTTAAAACTCAACTTTTTTACACTCAGCGAAATCACTTTTTCGTATTTTCTCTTACCAAAAGTATTTTTAAATGAAATGGTTCTTTTCGCTGGGGAATAATCAAATTCTTTTCCAGTTAGTGGGTTTACAGGTATGTTTTCCATTATGCCGACTTTCGACAATTCACTCAGTTTATTTGGTAATCGGTTATTTCGTAAATGAAAAAGCCTAAGAGCTCCCGAAATTCTGGTCAATCGACTTTTCGCCTTACCTTGAAAAACCTTTTGAATGGCAGCAATCATCGCAGGCTGAATCATATAAGGCAGTATTTCATACAAAACCTCTGCAGGGATTATTTCCGCATCTTCATATTCTTTGAATTCCTTAGCTTCTTTGAAGCTCATTTTCACAAAAGCCTCGTGCTTAAGATTCTCAATTATATTTTTATATAGTTTAATGAATTCAATCACCAATCGTTCATGTTCTATTTCACCATCGATAAGTTCTAAATCACCGAGAATATCGGGGACGCTATTACTCGATATTGAAATACTAGAAAAAAGAAGTTCTCCTTTGAAAGTATTGGAGAGATGAACCAGATCATATTCATTATTCTCAAGTAAATCTATAAGCTGAATCAGCTCTCGTTCTGAAAGACCATCCTGCCATATTAATTCTTCCGCGCTCTGATTTAGAATACCTTTTATCGCGATGTTCACTAAAGGAAAAATTAAAGTAAAATCGAAATTTCGATCTAACATTTCACTATAAGTAAGACTTGCTGAATAATTTATTCAGTGTTTTAAACCTTTATCAATCACTTATCCAATCTCATCAATTCGCTTTAACTTTCTCGTCTTAAAATATTGTATCCATATAATAATAGTGTACCAAATAGCCTCGGTCAGCTTCT
>JAJPOQ010000047.1 GCA_021232515.1 Lentisphaeraceae bacterium | reverse complement strand
CTTAATACCAGTGTACTGGAAGGCATGAATAATAAAATCAAAGTTATTAAGAGAATGGCTTATGGATACAGAGACACATTCTATTTCTTTCTGAAGATTAAAGATGCGTTCCCCGGAAAAACGTGAAGAACCTTTTTTATTTATCCTGGCTCTAAAACGCAACTTCTTACTAACTGAGTTTCAATTGTCACAGACATTTCATGGACTATCTTACAAACAACTTTCATAAATGTGAATCAAACTTGAAACATCACTCTTTATTAATCTCTATCCTTTTCGGCATTGCATGTTTATGGGGAATAAACTTTCTGCCGGAAGCCTATCACTACCTCTATGGTGTTTTTGGAACTGTATGGGCCTTCATCTACATTTATGCCGTTCTAAATACAAATAGCAACAAAGTTAAATCGACCACTCTTACTATTGGTATATTATCACTTCACTTAAGCGCCATTTTCAGTGGCCCCATTTTAGAGGATGACTTCTACAGATACTCTTGGGATGGACGAAATATTCGTCAAGGCATTCACCCTTACAGTCAATCACCATATGAACAAGTTAGTGGTACGTCTCAGACCATTAAGGATGATAACTTTGACACTCTCGAGTTGGAACAAGAGCTAAAAAGTTTCCCTGACTATGCACGCAAGATAAACTACCCGATGTACCGAACAGTTTACCCACCGCTATGTGAGCTACTATTTACATCAGAATTACTCGCCAAAGACACTCACCTTGGCTGGATTCTATTTATCTTTTTCACAGATCTACTCTTAATATATTTACTCATCAAAAAGTCTAAAGTTTCATTCAACACAAGCTGCATTCTATTAATCAACCCACTCTTCGTTAAAGAAGGTTTAAACTCACTGCATTTCGATTTTTTCCTCGTCCCTTTACTCCTTTGCTTTCTGTTATTTACTAAAAGAAACCATCCATTCTTCTTAGGTCTTATTTGTGGTATTCGCCCATGGTTTCTCGCATTAATTCTATGGAAATGGAGAGATTGGAAACTGAAAGACTATCTGACATTCACACTAACCTTAGCTCTACCATGGTTGATTTTAATACTTTACCCTGGCTTTCCCGAAGAAGGTTTTAGCAGTTGGAAAGCTTTTGTAAAAACATGGGAGTTCAACGCCGTCTTCTATGAAATCCTCAGACAAGCTTCAGGACTATTTACCGATAGTGAAATCTACTTTAGAGTCATCGCTTGGCTTTGTGGTTTTTCAATTATCGCGATCCTCTGGAAAGCTTATAAAGACAAATATGCTTGCGGCTTAGTTGCTATTGCCGCTTGGTTACTGTTCTTGCCGACGGTCAATCCATGGTACCTTATGCCCATCGCAACAGTACTCATAATAAACGAGAACTATAGAATTAACTCTATCGGCTGTGCTCTATGTACAAGCTTACCTTTAGCTTACATCCATTATGAGTTTATCATCCCTGGAACATTCACCGCACTCTCTTTTGCCATACTTGAAATAACTATAGCTCTACTTACATATATCTATTGTATCCGAAAACAAAAAAGCCCCACAGGTGAAACTTCCCATAAGGCTTTTGAAAATTAGTAAATAAAAACTAACGGCTAACTTTAGCTATCTTTTCGATGATATTCTTACCGTCTTTAGTGTAGTAAGTAGCTTGAAGCTTAACAGTTCTATTGTAGTACCTTTTTACTTTATCAGCGGCTGAAGCATTTATCGCCCACATTTTCTTATCAGCAGTAAGTAAGACATATTTCTTAAAATCTTGCTTATCTTTAGTGATCTTTCCTTTAAGCTCACCCGTCATCATTTTAGGCGAATCTTTCTTCTCCATTTTACCCGGAGACTTCTTCTTGCTCGCCATCATAGAATTCGAAAAACCTACAACAAGCATTAGCGATATAATAAACTTAATCATTTTCCCTTCCTTGGTCGTTCACTAGTCAAAATTTATCCAGCCATACAATTAACACTTATAGGATACATGAAATACCCCATTTTTTGACAAGAGAATATCAAAATCCAATAAATTAATAAGTTCTATGGAGAAAGGTAAAACTCAAATACCAGTACTACTACACTAAGTCTCAGCTATCCAATACTCTTCATGGCCATCTCATAAGCAAAGATACGTTACAAAAGTATTTCAAAAGTCAATATATTAATAAATTTCACAACTAAGCTAATAAACTCTAAACTCTAAACTCTCGCATTAATGCTAAACAAATATTCAGGCTATCATTCAGTCGAAATCACTCAAATCTCTACAGGCTGGTTCCATGGTAGAGCTCGTATAAAACTATTTCATGCACAGTAAACTGCAAAGAAGAACAAGTGAATATCCTCATAAATATTGATTCATCGGATGCTAGTTTTGACCTTTGTATTCTGTTAGCTAGACAAATTCAAAATTGTATGATTTTATATAAGCTAACAAGTTGGGCACTTATGAAACTTCATCTACTTATATTTTTACTTTATACCCCCGGGTTATTTTCAGAGCCTAAGATTATATCTTTTGATGAGAACAATCTTTATAGAACTCAGTATCTGAATATTGTACTGGATCAAGACTCAGAATTAAAAATAGATATTCTAGAAGCTGATACTAAGAGACTCATCTGGGTTTTTACAGGAGCCATAAAAAAAGACTCTCGGGTTAATCTCAAACAGAGCAAATTCTTAAAACCACTAAAGTATGGTACTGAATATCGTGCCAGTATGTGCCTGAAAAATTCGGGCAAAGTCTATGAATACACTTGGAACTACAAATCCGTTCCTAACATCTATTTTGAAATTGTTAACCGAAAACACGTTAAAGCAAACACTTATAAAGCACTACATAACACTTGTAAGGGATATATTCAAAATAAGGTCAATAAAAAAGCCCAACCAGATATACTAAGTTTTTTCCTTTGTGAAGACAATAATATGGATACCGCTTCGGCAAAGTTTAATGCCCCGGGCGCAAAGCTGGAATTTATTCTATCCGATTCTTTATTTGTTTATAAAGTAACACCTGATCAAAAACTTCCAGAAGATGTCAAAAGTCTTGAAAGAGAAGTTATGATTCTTGCTTCTCAATACATGGATACCACAGAACGTTATGATCCTGTAATTGACGGAAAGCTTGAAGAAGGTCCAAACCAATTAGATGACTCAATAGGCTTTGAAGATATAAAGCCTGAAGAGTCCGAACACAACAAGCGACTCCTCACAAAGATTAAAAACCCTCCTGAAATTGCTTTAGAATTTTATAAAGTAAATACAGAAAATGGTTACGATATTTTCCACCAAAGGAACCCAAAAATTGCAAGATATGATTGGATGTACCTTGTGAAAGCACTCGTAAAAGACAATACGGTCTACTATATCGGATTTAATCACCCTTGGGGTAGTCGAGTTGTTGGTGAAAATAGGTCAGTTAACAGCCGATGGTTTGATCGCGTCATCAACCCCAAACCAAGATACATTGAAAAGAAATAGTATATAACTATGCTTATTGCTGGTATATATTTTCAGTTTTTGTCCTATGAGTAAACTCAAAAAGCTAAACTAGGATCCTGGCCGTTTTTTAGATTAAAATCGGCAGTCGACATAAACTAATCTAGCAGCAGTCTAAGAGGTAATACTGTTTCAAGAGTAACCCGCACGGTTTATAAAAGCTCAAATCAAAAAAATCTCCATTGCAGATTTCTAAATGTGTCAAGACAGAAGCTTAAACAACTCTTTGAAATGGCAATGCTTAGCATCTCCTGTTAACCTCAAGTAGTAGTTCTTAAAGGTAGATGAAGTATCTATTCATTACTTACATATTTTCTCGACCCTCTCCATCGTTCATTGAAATATAATCAAATAGTTACGGCTATTCTAAATCCCCCCTAATTAAGGTATGATTTTTGCGTTATTTCTAGAAATTGTTTAAATTGATGGAGATTGAACATGGCCAAGATCATGGTTATCGAGGACGACCACTCCTTGTCAGGCTTAATTAAAGAATACCTTACTCAAATGGGACATACTGTCGTAATTAACTACAATTCTGTATCTGCGATACGTGTACTCAAGTCTGAAAAGTTCGATCTTATTTTGACTGATGTACAAATGTACCCTGTCGATGGGTATCAATTAATCAATGAAGTCAGGCAGTTTAACAAAGACGTCAAGATAGTCGCTATGTCGGGTGCTATTCCAGATACTCAACGAGCTAAAAACCGTACCGTTATAGAGCTAGAAAAAGAAGGTGCGGGCTCATTTATATCTAAGCCATTTTCATTTGAGGATTTAAAAGTTTGTTTGGATGACGCACTAGCGTCTTAAACTCAAGGCCTGAGTGAATTCTCAGCTTTATCGTCATTCCAGATCTTGCTCATCTGTTCTAAACTTCCGTGAAACATGCGCTGAAAGTACTCATGACGCTTCTCTTCATCTTTCTGAGCGCGAGACTTTTTCTTTTGCTTTTCAATATTTAAATCGAATTCGAGTTGCATGCTATCCTGTCCGTTAACGACAATATTCTATATTTTAAACAAGTATTTGCAAACAGCCAATAAAGTAGCAAGCTGCATTTTTTTAGGAATGCAGCTTACAGACTCAAGGATTATACAAAAGTTCTGCTACAAAGTTCAACTTCCATAAGTTTTCTCTTAGTTTGAACAGCTACAACCTCTCCAGAAAAGCTTTTCGGCAAGTAGCCAAGACCAATTCCACAATTTAAAATTGGGCTCATAGAACCTGAAGTGATGAAGCCTATTTCATTTCCGTCTGCATCGACAAACTTATCGCCTTCTCTAGGAATCGGACGAACTGAAGCTTTAAAGCCAACCAACTTTCTTTGTACACCTGCTTCTTTAATCTGAACTAGAGCTTCTTTACCAATAAAGTTTTCTTTACTTAAATCACAAACCCACGCTAGACCCGCTTCTAAAGCATTCGTTTCATCCGTTATTTCATGACCATAAAGCGAAAACCCTTTCTCGAGTCTTAGGGAGTCTCGAGAACCAAGGCCACACGGCGTTACTCCTACTTCAATCAATTTGTCTAAAAGTTGTGGTGCAATACTATTTTCAACGATAAGCTCGACTCCGGCTTCGCCAGTATAACCAGTACGACATAAAATTCCCTTACCACCTTCAAATGTTATATCTGAGTGACCAAAAGTTTTTAAGTCTGCATAAATACCAGGGAACAACTTCTCAATAAATTCTGGAGCTGTAGGTCCTTGAACGGCTAATAGTGAATACTCTTCCGACCTATCTTCAATTTTTGCGTCAAAAGAACTTTTTGATAATTGTTCTGTAAACCAGGCGATGTCTTTTTCTATATTCGCTGCGTTTACCACGATAAAAATATCTTCTCTTGAACGAACATAAACAATTATGTCATCAACAAATGTTCCATTTTCATAGAGCAAACCAGAGTAAAGGCCACGACCAGCTTCAATCTTGTCTAGATTGTTTGAGATCATAAAATTAACAAAATCATACGCATCTGGACCAGATACAAAAAATTGTCCCATATGAGAACAATCAAATACACCTGCAGCTTCACGAACAGCCTTATGCTCTTTGATCATTGATTCATACTGAACAGGTAAAGCCCATCCAGCGAAATCAACTATACGCCCGCCATGCTTTACATGATTTTCGTAAAGCGCTGTTTTTTTACAATTCTCTATAGATGACATATTTATTCCTTTATGAGTATTTAATTATTAGTTTTTAGGGATTAGGGATATTCTTTTCTAAAGAACGAATTAGTCCATTAATCATTTTTCCCACTTCATCCATATTATTTAAAATATTGATTCTAACTGTTTCATTTATGAAGTTTTGATTTCTAGCAATTTCTACTTGTGTATCTAGTTCAAAAACTGACCCTCTCGAAATTTTAACAAATCTCGAATATTCTTTAGTTCCACCACGGCCATAACCTTCTGCAATATTTGAAGGAATCGAAACAGCCGCTCTTCTCATCTGAGAGGTTAAACCAAACTTTTCTTCTTCAGGGAAGGCCTTGCTTACTTCATATATTTGATCAACTAAAACCATACTTTTTTGCCAAACCTTTAAATCCTTATAAATCACTTTTACGCCCTTTCTAAAGTTCTCTTCTATATCCCTAATTAACTAAAAACTCATTCCTAACAACTGGATCAACATTCTGTAAATCTCACCTGTATCGCTAAACCGCCTTCTGAGGTTTCTTTATATTTCGTCTGCATATCTTGAGCTGTTTGCCACATAGTCGCGACTACATCATCTAGACTTACAATGGCCTTTTCAGGATCTGAGTAGAGAGCTAGCTGAGATGCTGTTATAGCTTTAATTGCCCCCATAGCATTTCGTTCTATACAGGGTATTTGAACTAATCCCCCGATAGGGTCACATGTTAATCCCAAGTGATGCTCCATGGCTATCTCTGCAGCCATGAGAACTTGACGAGTATTACCACCTAAACAGTGTGTTAGTGCAGCTGCAGCCATGGCACTTGAAACGCCTATTTCTGCTTGGCAACCTCCTGCTGCAGCTGATATAGTTGAGCCTTTCTTAAAAATGGATCCAACTTCTCCCGCCACTAATAAAAACTCTCGTAACTGACTTTTCTCGACATTTTCAGTGAAGCATTGTAGATATATCATAACTGCCGGTATAACTCCAGCCGAGCCATTTGTCGGCGCAGTAACAATTCTTCCAAATGAGGCATTTTGTTCATTCACCGCTAAAGCAAAACAACTAACCCAGCTTGTTACTGTTGCCATATCTCTATTTTGATTTTTCAACAAAACTAACCATTCCTGAAGTGACTTATAGCTCGACTTGGACAGTAACTGCTGATTTATACCAGATGCACGCCTCTGTACTTTAAGTCCGCCAGGAAGTAAACCACTTGCATGGCAGCCATCGAAAATGGATTGTTGCATCGTAGTCCATAAATGATCCAAGGACTTATTCACTTCAGTTTTTGATCGCCACTCCAATTCATTCGCCAGAGAGATCTCAACTATGTTTTTATTCTCTTTAACGTGCCAACTAAGCATATCAGCGGCTTTATTTACAGGGTATGGTATGTCTTGCTTTTCTGGTTCATACTCATCACTCGAAGTATTTACGATAAAACCGCCACCAAGAGATAAGTAAGTAAGTTGGTAAGATATACCAGCTTTAGTCTCTATAGAAAAGTCCATCGTGTTTGCATGCTCAAATCGAACTGTCTCTAAGTCAAAAATGATGCTTTTAGAAATCTCAAAGGAAACTGTATGCTTATCTAGTAAAGTCAGCTTTTTAGTATCGCGCACCTTCTGCCAAAGAGACTCTATTTCAACGACAGGAAAAGTCTCAAGATCACAACCCGACAAACCTAGGACTAGTGCCTTATCTGTCCCGTGCCCTACTCCTGTTTTAGCCAAAGAACCAAACAGAGTAATTTTTAAAGTCTTTATCTCTTCAAGCTTGTGCTCAAGTTGAAAGTTTCTCAAAAAACTTTGAGCTGCTCTCCAAGGACCGACTGTATGAGAACTAGAAGGACCAATACCAATTTTAAAAATGTCAAAAACACTTATCTTTTCCATGATACCGATCCTTCTTTCTTAAGATAACAAAGCTATACTTTAACCTACTTAGCCGCTTCGTGAGCTTCAAGAATTGCCGCTTTTATATCATCTAGAGGCATGCCCCAAAGTACTTGTGGCTCTTTACGGTTTTCTAAAATCTCAGGAAGAGTTATGATCTTCTCTGAAAGAACAGGCTTCTTGTTTGCCGCTGTTTCTTCAACTCGATCAATAGGCGTAAAGTGTGGAACTGTTAACAGTACTTCTGGCTTCTCTTCGATAAGATCGAGCATAGCCAAAACTGCATCTGCGAAACGATCTAATTCAGCTTTAGTATATGATTCTGTTGGTTCAACCATAAGCCCATAAACTTCTGGGAAAGCAACCGTTGGTGCATGGAAGCCAAAGTCTAGGAAAAGTTTACCAACACGACTTATAATCATCGCTTTTGGAATACCAGCCTTTTCGATTTTCTCGAAAAGCTCTGGAGATAAAGTGATGATAAACTCATGCATAACTTTATCTATAGAGTTATTTGCTGGCAAACTATGAAAACGGTCTTTTAAACGTCCATATAAATATCTTGCTGCAAGAACAGCAACCGCACTCATTTTACGAATACCGTCATGACCTAAAGCCATAAGGTAAGCCATACATCTTACTTTGTGACCGAAGTTACCGTGGTGACGGTGAAATGAACCTATAGACTTTTCTGTTTTAATCGACTTGAAAGAACCATCGTCATTTTTAATAACTTGTATGCCAGGCAAAAATGAAATGAGTTTCTCACTCACTGCAACAAATGCATCTCCAGGGCCACCACCACCGTGAGGAATGGACCACGTTTTATGAGTGTTATTATGAACGGCATCTACACCAAGCTTGTCTAAATCAACCCAAGCTGCGATGGCATTCATATTTGCGCCATCCATGTAAACTAAACCGCCTACACTGTGGATCAGGTCTGCCATTTCGCGAAATTTACTTTCAAATATACCTGAAGTGTTTGGGTTTGTGACCATAACACCAAGAATACGCTGACCGTGTTCTTCAACAAGACTACGAACATTTTCCATGTCCATCTCACCATCATTGCCAGCCTCGATTTCAACTATGCCGTATTTTACACCATCGACAACTTTAGTTTCCATACCTGCAACTGCTGCTGTTGCTGGGTTAGTTCCGTGAGCTGTGTGAGGAATTAGGATAATTTGTCTGTCTTTATCACCACGATCTTCGTGATATGCTTGAAAAAGTTTAATACCAACAAGCTCACCTTGAGCGCCTGCTAGAGGCTGAGTAGTTACACCAGGAAGACCTGTTATAGCTTTAAAGTACTCTTGTGTTTGCCAAATAAGCTCTAGATTTCCCTGAACATCTTCTTCTGGCGCTTGCGGATGAGAATCAGCAAACCCTTCAAATGCAGCACAGTGATCATTTAGGTATGGATTGTACTTCATCGTACAAGAGCCTAGTGGGTAAATACTGTTATCTGGGCTAATATTTTGCTGACCTAGATGCTTATAGTAGCTTCGTACTTCATCTGCAGTAAATGACGGCATATCTGCCGAACCTGCTCTGAGTAATTTTTCCGAAACTGTAGGAATAACTGCTGAAGTTCCAGTTGCTGGACCAAGTTTAGATTCAAATGCAGCTACAAGCTTAGCTATATCTTCTTCAGTATGAGTTTCATTGAAAGATAACATCAAGAAATTTTCTGCAGCTGAATCAATTCTTTTAGAGACATCAACGCCAAAGTGAACTCCAGTGTCAACACCATGGCCTATCATTTCCTTAGCAGAAACTGGTAGTTTCAAAGTCACTTCATTGAAAAATGGCACTTCTGGAAAAGCTAGTTCCACCCCGTTTATCGCAGTCAACTTTGTCACTGCATCTACAGCTAATTTACGACTAGTGTCGATAGCTGACTTTAGGCCTTCTTCACCACGATTTAACAGTGCTGCACCACAAACTGTAGCGATATAGGCTTGATTTGAACAAATGTTTGAATTCGCCTTTTCACGCTTAATGTGCTGCTCACGAGTAGAAAGAACTATCACTTTACATTGACGGCCTTGGCTGTCGACGGCATCGCCAACATATCGACCAGCAGTAGCACGAATGTTATTTTTGCAGCTTTGATTGTAACGAATACCGAAGATACCTAGACCTGGGCCACCATAGTTTGGACCAATAGCTAGTTGTTGACCTTCCGCGACGAATATATCCGCCCCCTTCTCGCCATATTCTGATGGTGGCTTTAAACCGCCTGTAGCGATTATCGATGGATCTATTATTGCTACTGCTAGAGAACCAATCTCATGAGCAAAGTTAGTTATCTCATCAACTTCAGCAATAGTACCGACATTGTTTATCTGAGGAAAAGCAATCGCAGCTATTTCGTTTTCAATTCCAGCCGCGGTCTTCTTAATTGTTTCAAGACACACTTTGCCAGTTTTTGCAAAGTTTGCAGCCTCGATCCAGATAACCTCAAGAGAAGTATGCTTTACCTGAGTTTCGATCACTTCTTTGTCACCAGGATAAATACTATCAAGAACTAAAACTTTTTTGCGCTTATTTCGACTAATCTTCGACGCACACTTCAAAGCTTCAAAGAGAGCTGTTGAGCGTTCGTAGACTGATGCATTGACTGCTTCAAAGCCAGTTAACTGTGCCAGTAAACTCTGGTAAATCCAGTGAGTCATAAGCGTACCCTGAGACCTCTCAGGCTGATAAGGCGTATAAGAAGTAGTTAACTCACGAATACCAAGTATGTCTTCCATCACTTCTGCATTTTTCATGACCTTCAGGCCATCACCGATAAAAGAAGTCTTAAGCTTATTTGCCGATGCCATAGCACCTAGTTCTTCAATTATCTGCTGGTAACCTTTCGATGCTGGTATATCGATTGGCCCGTCAAACTGAGCATCTTTAGAAATGTGTGAGTATAAGTCTTCAAGCGTCTCTAGTCCGAGAGCACTAAGCATCCCCTGTATATCTTTTTCTGTTGCGGAGATGTAATGCTTTTGAGACTCTCTAGTCGTTACATTTGGATTGTAGGCTGTCATTTTTCATTCAACTTCTGTGTGGATTTAATTGCTATTAGTCCAACACATTACATTCATGATAGTGATCAGCAAATATTCATTTTCACCAAAGAGTTGTCATTTTCAACAAAAAATGGACTATATGGCCAAGATAAAGTATCAGATATGAAAAAAAAGAAAAGATTAACTGTGCTCGTCCAAGCATAAAAAAAGGTTCTTCACGTTTTTCCGGGGAACGCATCTTTAATCTTCAGAAAGAAATAGAATGTGTCTCTGTATCCATAAGCCATTCTCTTAATAAC
>JAJPOQ010000042.1 GCA_021232515.1 Lentisphaeraceae bacterium | reverse complement strand
CTTAATACCAGTGTACTGGAAGGCATGAATAATAAAATCAAAGTTATTAAGAGAATGGCTTATGGATACAGAGACACATTCTATTTCTTTCTGAAGATTAAAGATGCGTTCCCCGGAAAAACGTGAAGAACCTTTTTTTATGGGAAGTTGTTAGAAGCTCTTTTAGAGAGTTGTTCCATAAGTAAGAGGACTCCTATTACACAACCTCTTGATCACACACGCTATCTCTGCTCGCAAGGGCAGAGATTTTTTTTGTTTAGGTCAAATATATGCTCCTTTTCAGAGCGACTTTCTCCTATCCACACCACCGCACTTGATATACTGACGGCCTGCTGTAAATTCGCGCAAAACATTTTGCAAAGTGTATAAAAATTTTCGTATTTGGATAAGATAATGATCGATCAGTTAAATCAACTATACGAAGAGTTTAAGGAAAAAATCGCTGCTGTCGAAGACATGCAACAACTCGATTCTCTGAAGACTCTTTTCCTCGGTAAAAAAGGACCGATGACCGACATCCTTAAAGGTCTTAAGGACGTCGCCCCAGACATGCGTAAAGAAGTGGGCATGAAAGGTAACGAAATAAAGCAAGGCATGACTGCGGCAATCGAAGCCCGTCGTGATGAGCTTAAACAAGCTGCTATCAATGAAAAAATTTCAAATGAATGGCTCGATGTAACTCTAAATGAAGCAGACTCAAATGTTGGTGGACTTCACCCAGTTTCAGTCGTTCAGTACGAGATAGAAGACATATTTACTTCTATGGGTTTTACTGTTCTTGACGGCCCGCACATCGAAACTGACTACTACAACTTTGAAGCGCTCAATATCCCTGCAGATCACCCAGCGCGTGACATGCAAGACACTTTCTACTTTGAAAACGGTGCTATTTTAAGAACTCATACTTCGGCGATACAGGTGCGTGGTATGGAAAAAGCAACACCGCCATTTAAAGTTATCGGCCCTGGTAAGGTTTTCCGCGTTGAAAGACCGGACGCAACTCATGAAGCCGCTTTCCATCAATTGGAAGGAATGGTTGTTGGCGAGGACATCAACGTTTCTCATCTTATCAACACCATGAAAACTCTTTTAAGTGAGATCTTTAAGCGCGATGTCGATGTCAGACTTCGTCCTGGATTTTTCCCATTTGTAGAACCTGGATTTGAACTCGACATCTCTTGTCAGCTTTGTAATGGTAAAGGCTGTAGCGTTTGTAAAAATGTCGGTTGGATTGAACTCATGCCTTGTGGAATGGTTCACCCGAACGTTCTTAAGTCCGGTGGTATAGATCCTGAAAAGTACTCAGGTTTTGCCTTTGGCCTCGGCCTCGATCGTCTTGTGATGATGCGTTACAAGATCGAGGATATCCGTCACCTGCACAGCGGCGACATCCGCTTCAGCGGCAAGTTCAAATAGGAAGATTTTATTATGTGGATTTCATTAAACTGGATCAAAGATTTCGTCGATTATCAAGACGACCTCACTCCGAATGAACTTGGAGTACTTATCTCTCTTCGCGTTGCTGAAGTAGAAGATGTAAAAATTTGCGGTGAAGCACTCAGCCAAGTACGTGTTGCTGAGGTCACTAAAACTGAGCCTCACCCAGATGCCGATAAGTTGAAGCTTGCGACACTTTTCGATGGTTCAGAAACAAGAACAATTGTTTGTGGCGCGGCCAACTGTCGTCCGGGAATAAAAATTCCATTTGCAGATATCGGTGCAAAGTTCAACTATACCAATAAAGAAGGCAAACCAGCTGTTCTGGAAATAAAGCCAACTAAGATTCGTGGTGTTGAAAGTACTGGTATGCTTTGTTCTCAAAGTGAACTAGGTCTTGCGGATTCTAGCGATGGTATTTGGGAACTTCCGGCAGATATGGAACTTGGCAAAAAGCTAAGTGAACTAGATGAATTTAAGAGTGTAAATGACGTTCTATTCGAGATCGATAACAAGTCGCTCACACACCGTCCAGACCTTTGGGGTCACTACGGTTTAGCACGTGAATTTTCAGCTATCTATAATCTTCCTTTGAAAGAACTTTCAGGCGCCGACTTAAATGGTTCAGGTTCGTCTGAATTCAAAGTTGAAAACAGTGCAAATACTTGTCGCCGTTATTCTGGTCTAGAAGTAAGAAATGTAAAAGTTGGACCTTCTCCTCAGTGGATGCAGGACCGTCTTAGTAGCGTTGGTATGAATACGATAAATAACCTCGTAGACATAACTAACTACATACTTCTTGAGCTTGGTCAACCAATGCACGCTTTCGACGTAGAAAAGCTTGGCAATAAGACAATCACTGTTCGTTCAGGAAAAGCTGGTGAAGTTTTCAAAGCTCTAGATGAAAAAGACTATGAGCTTACTGAAG
Organism: Lentisphaeraceae bacterium; assembly: GCA_021232515.1. Classification (GTDB taxonomy): domain Bacteria; phylum Verrucomicrobiota; class Lentisphaeria; order Lentisphaerales; family Lentisphaeraceae; genus JAKVBD01. Next base: position 23,623 of record JAJPOQ010000042.1, on the reverse strand, counting down.
AAGATCTTGTGATTGACAATAATGGCGAGGCTGTTGCACTTGCTGGTGTTATGGGTGGCCTTGATTCTGGTGTATCAGATAGTACAACTCATCTTTTCCTTGAGTCTGCTAACTTTGACGCAGCCACTGTTAGACGTACTTCAACTCGTTGTGGTTTAAGGTCTGACTCCAGTGCAAGGTTTGAGAAGTCACTTGATCCTGAAAATACTGTAAAAGCTATCGCCAGAGCAGTTGAGTTAATCAAAGAAACTTGTCCTGAAGCTGAGATCGTCGGTACAGTTATTGACAGTTACGACAAACCTTATGAAAAGCTTTCTATCGATACATCTATCGAGTTCTTACAAAAAAGACTTGGTACGACTGACATAACTGAAGAGTTTATTCGCGAGAAACTAACTTCACTAGGCTTTGGTCTTGAAGGTAATCTTAAAATAAATATTCCTTCTTGGCGTGCGACAAAAGATGTTTCTATCGCTGAAGACATAGTCGAAGAAGTCGGTCGTATGTACGGTTACGACAACATCAAGCCTTATAGCCTTGAGTTCGAAGTGGCTCCAACACCGATAAATAAGTCTCGTTCACTTGAACGCTTTCTGAAGAATCAACTGACGAGTGGTCTTGGTTTTACAGAAGTCATGACTTACCCTTGGACTGGCGACAAGCAATTGAATCAATACGGCCTCAGTTCAGAAGGTCTTATGACTCTTAAAAATGCTTTCAGTGAAGAGTGTAAGTTTATGCGCTCTCATGCTATGCCTCACTTGATCGATGCTATCGCTGAAAATGTAAAGTACTTCGAGAGTTTTAAACTTTTCGATTTCGGACGTATCTATGACGTGACGCAAATGAAAGGTTTACTTCCTACTGAGAAGTTTAAATTGACCGGGGCAATTGTTCCGCAGTTTAAAAAGAAAGATCTTCAGACAGACACTTTCTACGAAACAAAGTCTGTTGTTGAAGACCTCCTTTCTTCAGCTGGAATCAACGGTGCTCAAGTGAAGCCACTTGGCGGAGACTTAGAGAAATGGGTTCATCCTGGAATAGCTGCTGGTATCTACCGCGGTAAACAACTTCTAGCTGAGATCTATAAACTTCACCCAGCTATTGCTGAAGCAAAAGGCATCCGTAACAACGTTTACCTTTTCCAGATTCACATCAATGAGATCGAGAAGTCAGAACGTAAGTTTAAATACACACCGATCGTGAAATTCCCTGGAGTTCCATTCGATATAACGGTTGTTGCTAAAGAGAAAGAATTAGCCGGAAGTATTCAACTGATCATCAAGAAAGCAGCGAAGAAAAACCTTCGTGAGCTTTCAGTCTTCTCTGTTTATCAAAGTGAAGAAATGGAAGCCGGCACCAAGTCTGTCAGTTTCCGTATGACCTTCGGAGCAGACACTCATACTCTTAAACCAGATGAAGTTGAGAATCTACAAAGCTCAGTGATTCAAGCATTGGATAAAGCAGGTTATCCTCTGAAGTAAGAGTCTAAAACTTTAAAGGCCGAACCTCGAAAGAGATTCGGCCTTTTTTGTAAGTGTACTTATTTCTTAGTGATAGTTAAGTTGTGGATCGACCACCAGTAGAAATCTGTAGTTGTGGTTTGCTCGATCTGTATATATCTCGCATTTTGCTGAGTCGGTAAGTTGATTTCAGTGACTCCAAAAGTACCTGAACCACTTGTGACTTCGTTGTAATTTACTCCATCAGTTGAGACTTTAACGGTGTAGCCTCTTGGGTAATCATTTGGGCTATCTGTTGAGTCTAGAGTGATTACATCAAACGACTCACTTGCACCTAAGTCAATTGTGAAAGTTTGACCTGGAGTTTGTTTTTCCTTGGTGGACCATCGTGAAGAATCATCTTGATCTATCGCCTTAAAGGTATTCGCAGTATTATTTGAAGAAGAGATAAACCAATTACTTGGGTTTAAGTCTACAGGTCCTTGTGAAGAGGACGAATTGCTGAATATTTTTAATTCGTGAACCGACCACCAATAGAAATCTGTAGTTGCTGTTTGCTCGATCTGTATATATCTCGCATTTTGCTGTGTTGGCAAATTGATTTCAGTGACTTCAAAAGTACCCGAACCACTAGTGACGTCGTTATAGTTAACTCCATCTGTCGAAACTCTGACTGTGTAGGCTTTTGGGTAATCATTTGGACTTGCAGTTGAGTCGAGGATTATTTTGTCAAAAGATTGAGATGTGCCGAGGTCAATAGCTAAAACTTGTCCAGGGGCTTGTTTTGCCTTAGTTGTCCAGCGTGAGGAATCGTTAGAATCTATTGCGTTATTGACTTCAGGGTTATTATCCGTTGACGCTAAAACCCAATTGCTTGAATTAAGTTCAGTTGGTTCAGTATTTACATTTTTAGTGATGTAAAGTTCGTGAATTGACCACCAGTGTTTGTTGGATGAACCTGTCTGTTCGATCTGTATATATCTTGCATTTTGCTGTTCGTTTAAATCAATAGTAGTCACAGGTTCTGAACCATTTCCACTGGTGACTTCAGTGAAGCTATTTCCATCAATTGAAACTCTGACAATGTAGCCTCTTGGGTAATCATTTGGATTACCTGTAGAATCCAAAATCATTGAATCAAAAGCTTCAGTTTCTCCTAGATCGATGTTAAAGGTTTGACCTGGAGTTTGAAATGCCTTCGTTGCCCAACGTGAAGTATCTACATCATCAATTGCTTTGATAGTGTCAATAGAGTTGTGCGAGGCGGTTAAGACCCAATTAGAGTTATCTAAGTACTCCACAGTAGGTGCTTGGTTTGTACTTCCAGCCATGAAATTAACTATATTTTCTAGGATCGTTCGGTTATCACCTGAATTAATGCTAGAACCTGGACCATTATTCCAAACTGGCTGGCGATCAAACATGACAATGATATTTCCTTGCCCAACAGTTTTGATTGCAAGTGAAGCATATTCTCGGTCGTTTGAAGGAATCGAGAGTCCTTGTGTATGCCGAATATCACTTTGAGGATAGCTTATAAGAATTTGTATGTCAGGATCATTTTTATCGATAGCAACAGGGGAAACACCTTCTCCAATAATGCTTAGAGCCTCACCGTTAATGATTGGGTGGGTCGTTGAAGTAGATGAAATCTGCTCTCTTACGCCATGTGCTTGATCTACGGTGACTTCCATACCATGTGCTGATGTAAAACTATTGACTGAAGATTGCCCAGTAGAGTTTTGAGCTCCAACTACATTATATTTACCGCCAGAAGCAGAGTCACTGTAGAACATGACATTTCCGCCTAGGTTGATCCACGCTTCAAGGGCTAATTTTTCAGTGTTAGTTAAAATGCGCTGGTGTAAGCCGAAAATAATGGCGTCGTATTGTGACAAGAAACTTTCATCGAAAGTTGTTGTTTGGTCGTAATGTTCCGTGATAGTATGGTTAGCAGCAAGAACCATATCTCTAAACTGTGTGCAACCAGTATTACCATTATCATTTAAACGCATTGGGTCATAGGGGTTTCCAATCGACGGAATAGAGCCGTCGCTACCAACATCTCCATAAATGTAGGCGATATCGCCTGCGTAAGTCGGAGTTATGGCAAATATTACGAGTGAGAGGGCTAGATATTTTATCATCGGTGACTTCTCCTATTTAAGTTTAAAGCACGACCTACAAAAGGAGTATGTCACTTTGTTTACAACAGAGGGAAGATGATAAATAAACAATCTTGTAAATAGTCGAAGTATAATTGTATATATTCGACATATATCTATGTAACTAATTTAAAATCAAACGCTTTTGATTTTATGTTTTTTGGTAACTATGGAGTGAAGTGGCGAATTCAGTTTTAGCTGGAGGGTGTATTTTTGGTCTATAAAATATTTGATAATCTCAGCCTAGGATCAAAGCCTAGACTGAGAAGTATATTGTATTTTAAGCTATTGCTTCGAAGAATTAGTTTACCTTGCCTCTAGGGCGAATGTCTTGAGAAATATTTTTATCTAGTTCCATCATACGAGCTTTTAAAGCCTGAACTTTTTCTGGCATTTTGCTAGCAAGATTGTTCTTCTCGCCGATATCTTCTTTAAGGTTAAAGAGTTCAACTGTGACTTTACCCGTTTTCTTGCGTTTGTTGCCTCGACCTTTAAACTGTTCGACTACACGAAGTTTATAGTCACCTTGGCGAAGACCATTTAAGTCACCACGAGCAGAGTAATAGACAAATTCATTTCTTGGTGATTTCTTCGAACCAAGCATTAGTTGACTAGCATCGACACCATCTATAGGACCTCTAGTTTTAAGCTCAACTCCGGCAAGTTTTGCAATCGTCGGTAAAAGGTCGATTGTTCCCATTATCTCATCTGAAACTGTGCCTGCAGAGATGCCAGGGCCCTTCATAACACAAGGAACACGTTGGCCGCCATCATAAGTTGTGCCTTTGCCGTCACGAAGAGGAAGTGCACTACCACCGTGATTTTTAAACTTCAACCAAGGACCATTATCTGTTGTGAAGATGATGTACGTGTTCTTGTCTAAGCCAAGATCAGTCACAGTCTTTAACAAACGACCAACTTCTGCGTCAATGTGTTCAATCACATTTGTATAAGCATTGGCTGGGTTTGGATCATAAAAATCTTCTGGTACATAAAGAGGGATGTGAGGCATGCTGTGAGGTAAGTAAAGGAAGAAAGGCTTCTCTTTATTCGCAGTCACAAAGCTAATCGCTTGGTCTGTATAACGACGAGTGATGTTTCTTTGATTCACCGGAAGTTCAGCGATCTCTTCATTGATCATAAGTGGTGTATTCCAAAGAAGATCGGTGTCTTGCTTTTTCCAAAGCTCATCACTTTTGATTCTAGGTTTGTTCTTATTATCCGGGTGACTCATGTCGTTTGAATAAGGAATACCGAAGTAAGAATCAAAACCCTGACTTGTAGGAAGGAATGGCTTTTCATGACCAAGGTGCCACTTACCAACACAGGCTGTTGCATAACCATTACTTTTCAGTAGGTCTGCAATGGTAACTTCGTCTTTGTGCATGCCATGTTTATCTTTAGGGAAAATGACGTGATTTTCCATGCCAATTCTTTTAGGGTAGCAACCAGTTAATAGTGCCGCTCGAGATGGAGAACAAACTGGACTAGCAACATAGAATGAGGTCATTTTAAGACCATCTGCAGCAATGCTGTCGATGTGTGGCGTCTTAATTTTTTTAGAACCATAAGAACTGAGGTCATTGTAGCCTTGGTCATCAGTAAAAATAATGATGAAGTTTGGCTTCTCAGCAGCAAAAGCCATTAAAATTGAGAGGAGATAACAGCAAATAAATATCTTAGTTTTGTTCATATATACACTTTCCTTTAAGTATTGTTATATGAACTACACCACCGAATTTCAAAAGTATGTGAAATAGGGATTTATTTGACTTAAGTGATCAAAGAGCTTTTGCAAAACCAAGTTCACTACATAAAGGAGTTGAGAGAAGCTCTGTTCTGACAAATTTCATTAATCCTAAATTGATTGTGTCTGTGTGATAGCCAAAAATAGTATAGTCGTCTAGAAGTTGATCTATTTGACGGCGATCTTTTTCTGAGTGGTACTCGAGCATTATAAATTTTACTTTTGAGAGCAATTTGTTTTCTTTTAAGTTACTAAGTATTTCAAATTCACAACCCTCTGTATCAATTTTCATGATATCGACTTCATCATACTTCTCAACAACTTTTGAGGCCTCTACTAGTTTGATAGTTTGGCTTTCATGGTCCTTACCTATATCTTTCATCGAAGTACAGCCAGTACTTAAGGAACTTAGGTTTATTTCAGCTTTCCCTGTAAAATTGGATAAGCCACGTCTGTGAATTTTAACTTCAGGAAACTGTAACATATTAGTTTTTAATAACTCAAAGGTATTTGGCGCGGGCTCATAAGCATTGATTTCTGCATTTGGGTTTAAGAACTTTATGAACATTGAAAACAGACCAACATTTCCACCTATATCGATGACTTTTGGAGTCGCCATTTTTTGAATACCTGGAATGTAATATTCTTTCTTGTTAAAGATTTCATGAATGCGGAATTCTTCATTTTGAGGAATTAAAATAGAGTAATCTTTGCCGGCATTATTTATATGAAACTCTTTGAGTTCAGAAGGATAAGATATTTGAGCTTGGTTTTCCATAAGATTCTCTTAATTAAGTAGTTTATAAAAAGAGAACGCGTGTTTTGTGCCATGGAGTATTATTTACTGCATTTCTCGCAGGAGTGAGGTTCTCTAGGATAAATCATTTGATGGAATTCTCCATACTCTCCAAATAGTGAAGAGGGGAGAGTAATGGGTAGGATGATTGTGTCTGCGGCTAGACAAAGAGGGAAGTCTACTATGTTAAAAACAGCCATCTCGACTTTAATGCTTTCAGGAACTTCTTGAGTCTGAGAGAGCATTTCAAAAGTCATTCTAGTTCCAGAGTAAATGCGGTTTGCTCCAAACCCATGTGACAGAAAGGTTTTACATCCACAAGAAAGTAAGACTAGAATAAATAAGAATACCTGGCTGACAATTTTCATGGGCTGGGTTTATGCTCCCCAGGGAACGAAGAAGAAGTGGCCGCCCTTTTGCCCGTTTTTCTCATGAGTCTCGTATATCCTCCATAAGAATGAGAATCGAGATTCATCTTTGCCATTATCCCAAGTTATAAATGGGAATATATCTCTTCGGGTCATATCTGGAGATGTTTCATATGAATATAGGAAGTAGTTTGCTTTGGATGTTTCGCCGTTTTGGGAGATATCTATTAAACCGGTCATGTCGAAGAGAGCAGGTATGCGAAATCTTTTTGAAGTTTTATCGGACTCCCAATCGGCTAAGAATCCAAGTATACTGCCCTGTCCCTTTTGCTTGATAGTTTCATCTTTGTAAATGAGGCCAAATAGGCTTTCGTGTGATGAAGAATGCTTTTTAGTTTCACTACTTACGAGTGGTAGAATTATAGGGAACTGCCAATAATCAGATCTAGAGTTTCCATCTTTATCATATTTTTCAGAGCTATAATAAAGAGGGAATAAAATCAATGATTTTTTTCTTGCAGATGTTTCAGAATATGATAAAGGAGTTAGGTAACTTTTGCTTTTGGAGCTTATCTTTGAGTGATATAAAGGGAATAAGGCTTTGGTTTCTTTTTGACCTTCTTTACTTGAGTACCAAGGGAATAGATAGTGAGAGTAGTCATCTGTTTCTTTTTGATTTTTCCAATTAGCCAATAATGACCAAAGGAATTGATGACTTGTGTATTTTTTATGGTTGCTCCAAGAGTAAAGGCCAGCAGCAAAACAATTAACTTGATCACTCGAATGAATTAGTGGGAAAAGTCCTTGGCTATTTGTGCAATTGTAGTAGGTAAGGAATTGAAAATCATCTTCGTCTTTATAGTAGATTGGATAAAGAGCATGGTAGTCTTTATCCCAAACAAGTGGTCCAACCCAACCTTCTTTCGTTTCAGTATTCCAACCAGATAATGGGAATAAAAATGCTTGCTCGTTATCCTCTTTATTGTAAATCGGACGAATGGCAAAGCCATGTTCGTCTTTATCGATCAAGGGCCATAAGACACTAGTTGATTCGCCGTTACTGTAGAAAAGAGGAAATAGATTGGCTCTCTCAGATTCTTTGTCAGATGGTTCTGCCTTTTCATCATAGAAACGACTGAGTCTTCGACTTGAGGCGCAAGAAGACAAGAGTAATACAGTTAAGATACTTAAGGCAATACTTCGCATAGGTCTTTCCCTTTATTGATTGGCTTGTAATTCTAAAGCCACAGAGGGAAAACCTAAAATCGATTTTACTTGGGTTTGGTATTGATTAAACTAATAATTACTTCTGGTAGATTGGCAAGAAATGGTGTCTGACAGATAAACTCAAGATGGCCATACTGACGGCGTAGATCCTGCCAGCATCTCTTTCCTCACCATTCTTTGGTTCCCAGGACCCATCCGGTTGTTGGTTTTTGAGAAGGATTTCTTCAACGACTTTTTTAGCTTTTTGAGAGTATTTTTCTTCGGCTTGGTGTAAACCTTGAGCATAGTAGTACGCACCATAGAAAAAGAAGCGTTCATTATAGTTCAGTTTGCGTTCATATAACCAATCACGAGCACCGACAACTTCTAGAGCATCGTATTCACCGCATACTTGCATGGCGAGTAAACCTGCTGCAGCCATGGCAAAGTTTGGGCCTTTTCCTGGGGTATAACCAAAAGCACTTTTAAGATTTGTTGGCTTGCTATCTTTTCGGGGTGAGTGATAACACTCTTTTAAATAACCAATCGCCGCATCAATTGCTTCTTTAGGAACTTCCATGCCTGCATCGTAGGCAGCTCTTAAAGACATGAGTTGCCAGATAGTTACAGAAAGGTCCGAGTCGCGAGACTTTGGCTCATAGCGCCAACCGCCATAGTTATGCTTATTTTTTTTATCTCTTTTTTGCTTTTGAGACCATATGATTAGCTCTAGCGATTTCTTTAACTTGCGGCGAATTTTCTCGTCTTGTTTTGCATCGGCTCCCATACCCATCATTTCAGCTAGCATGAGAGTGATGATGCCATGGCCATACATGCGAGAATTATACTTTTTACCAAAGTAACCATTACTTTCTTGTTTATCGTCGTTGAGAACAAAGTCTAAAGCACGACGCATAGACTTTCCTTCTTTCGTTTCGTCATCTGGCATATGACCTAAGGCAGCCATCGACATGATTGCTAGTGAAGTCATGGTTGTATGATATTTATGCTGATATATACCACCGTCTTTCTTTTGGTTTTTAATCAAGTAAGCAACTGCTTTATCAAGTGACTTGTCGATTTTTTCTTGGCCAGTTGTAAATAATGAAAAGCATAGACAAGTCAGTATGATTAGTTTTAATTTTTTCATTTGCCTGCTCCTTTTTGAGATTGCTCAGCGATGATTTTGAAATAGGCGTTTACCATCTTTTGGTATTGCTCAGGTACTTTTTCTTTCTTGGCGTTCCGTAGGTCACGAGCGACACGCTTTGGAAGTTTACCCCATTCACCGCTATTTTTAAGTTTCTCAGATATTTCAGATATGTCAGCAGAAGCGAGTTGTGCTTGTGTCTGTCCAGACTCAGTACTTTGTGGAGTATTTTGACTTCTTGATTGTGCCATCTGCTGTGCTTGAGCCTGCTGTGCTTGAGCAAGGGCTTGTTGTGCCATTTGCAATGCTTGTTGAGCCTGAGACTGAGCAGCTTGTGCGTTCGTTGAACTTTGTGGTTGTTCAGCTTGCCCTTGTTGAGCTTGAGCCATAGAGTTTTTGGCTTGGTCTAGTAAATCCAGTGCTTGTGCTAGCTGTTGAGATGTTTGTTGTTGAGGAGAACTTGCTGGCTGATCCTGAGCTTGTTGATTTTGTTGGCTTGATTGCGCAGCTTGAGCTGCAGCTTTTTCAGCTGCTTGTTGAGCTTGGCTAACAGAGTCTTGAGCTTGTTGGAAATTGCCTTGATTTTCAAGTTGTTGTTCAGCTTGTTGCATTTGTTGTGCTGCTTGTTGAGCACTTTCAGTTGCTTGTTGCGCTTGCTCAGTGGCATTGTTATCGCCGAGTCTTTCTTGGTGACGTTGACTGCGCGCTAAGTCTTCAGCTGCTTGTTGAGTAGCAGCAGTATTCTGTTCTTGTTGTTTAGTCTGTTTATCCATAGCCTTTTGTTGTGACTTTTCATTTTTACCACTCTTAGCCAACTCGGCATTTATTTTTCCTTCATTTGATGCAGCTTCCATTAGTTTCTGCGATGCAGCTTCAGAGTTTTGTTCGGCTATGTCAGCAAGTGCTTTTTGCATTTCTTCATCGTTACTCAGTATGTTTTCTAAGGCTTTAATTTGCTCATGGATTTCTTGTTCGGAGATCTCAGCTAAAGCTTCAGCCTGTTCATATTGCTGAGCCATTTGAGGATTGAATTGAGCCTGTTTTTCACTTTCACGTAATTGTTCGCGTGACTCAGCAAGTTGCTCTTCACTCATCTCGGCATTGTAGTGTTTTTCGAGTTGCTCTAAAGCTTTACTAATTTTCTCTTGCTGTTTCTCCGTTTGAGTGAGAGCTTCTTTTTGTTCTTCAACGGTTTCGGCATTACTAGCTTCCGCCAGTAACTCTTCAGCTTTTGGTGGTGGCTGGCTTAACATCGCTAGAGCGTCATCGGCATCGCGTGCTTTTTGAATGCCTTCCATTTCACTTAAGTCTTGAGCGTTTGCTTCGCGCTTTAGAGCCTGTCTCATTTCTTCCAATTTATCGTTCAAAGCTTCTTGGTTCTTTTGCAGTTCTTTGGCTGCGTCTTGAGTTGCTTCAACATTTTCTTCATCAGCTTTTTGAGCCAGTTCAGAAGTCTGATTCTGTTGTTCTTTAGCCATGTCAGAAAGTTCAGCGAGTTGCTCTCCAAGAGTGGGTGCCGTTTCGTCTAAGACTTGTCGTGCTTCATCAACACTTTCTGCTTGTTTTTTTTCAGCTTTAGCTAAGGCCTCTGAGAGCTTTTCGAGTTGCGCTTCTAAGTCTTTTCTAGCTTGTGGATTATTGCGTCGGTGTTCCATCTCTTGGCGGACTTCGTTACTCTCCTGATTGTAGAGAGCTTTGTTTAAATCGGCAGCCTGTTGGCGATCTTCAGCATCACCTTTATTGAGCTCGTTAACTAACTCTTTTATTTGTTCTTCAGTTTCACGCCATTCAGTAGCTTTTGCTATGTCTTCGCCTTTCTGTATCTCTTTTTCGTCTTCTTTAGCTTGGTCTAGCTTTTCTTGAATCTCGTTGAGTTCGTGTGCCTTTTCGAGATCATCAAAAGCTTTTGCTAATTTCTCCAATTTTTCCGCAGCATCTTCTTTACTCTGCATGAAGTCTTGCTGAATTTTCGCGATGGCTTTAGCGGTTTTTGCGGCATCTTCGACAAACTGACTATCAGCTTCAGCTTTTTGTTCTTCTAAAGCAGCCTTGGTTTCTAATTCCGCTTTTGCCTTTTCGAGTAACTCTTCGGCTTTTTTCTTTTCATTTTCAGCTCGCTTCTCATCTTTATTCTTCTCTGCTTTTGCCAATTCTTTCATGGCTTGAGCTGCTTGCTTGATCATCTCTGACTGCTTCTGTAAAAAACGACGTAGCTCCTTACGAGCAATTTCTCCATGATACGCTGCATCCTTTCTCATATGGAAGCCTTCATGAGCAGTACTTTTCATACGGTTTAGTATATTTTTGAATTCGTATGCCTGTTGACTTGCAGCTTGGTACTGCTTCTTGCCTTTTTTGGATTGCCACATGAGGCTTAAGTTTGAGTTCTTTTGAACATCTACAAAATGTAGCTTTATATCAACTTCTTGGTTAAAGGCGAGGTTGATTTTATGTTTTAACTCTTTGACCTTTTTGTTATACTGATGGTCGATCACTAACTGACCGTCGAGCCAGAGTTTTACATGACCATTGCCTCGTAAACTAAATTCGTGTTGGCCTTCTTCTTGAGCGCGAATTTTTCCTGAAATGCGCGCGGACCAAAAGTCGTCAGCGATACCATGGCCAGGAGAGTTTTTAACATTTATTTTGATTTTATCTTCATACTTTTCAAAACGTTTTAACTGATGCTTTGAATCTGCAAAGTATTCGATTAAGAATTTGCCAGGAGTTTCACGTGGTCCTTGAAGGAGTAATTTACTGGTTTCTTCGTTGATGTATTTATAAGAATTTTGCAGGTTGTTTAAGCGATGGTGTATTCCTCCATCAGCGACGATTTTTATTTCTTCAAAAAGCTTCTTTTCGGTTTCAAAAGTCTTAACCAAGTTTTGTTGGCGACGCTTAGTGTTTTCAATTTCAGTTTGGGTCTGGTTTGATTCAATACTTTGCTGTTCGGCATATATTTGTTTGATGTCATCGTAAGCTATTTCAGTTCCTGATTGAGCGTAAAGACGATCAAAGAACTGATTGACGCGTTTGATGTTGTGGTGAAACTCATTCAGAGAATGTCGGCTTGTGTGGTAGAAGTGGTTTCTAGTATTTCGGTCCGTATCAAAGTCAATTTCTAGGTTGTTTAGAGCTTTTTTGAGTTTGTCGTGGAGTAGGTGACTTATGACATTTCCGGTTAATACGAGATCATCTGCATCACGCGTTTCAAAAGCGCGACTTGTTTGTTGAGCGATGTTATCTATTTGTTTCTCGACAATTGCGGTTAAATCATCTAGTTCATTTTCTAGTTGAATCGCTGCTTGCATTTGTTTGTTTTTATCTGCTTCATTGACGAGAGTATGAAAGAGTTGATCAAAAGTTTTTTTAGTGAAGTCAGCTTTTGAAGAAGTTTTTTCTAGACTGGTCTGTACGGACCTGAATAGAGTCAATCGATCAAAGCGTTTTGGATTGAATCCGTCAGCGACAATACTTAGACGGATACTTGAAGAAACTCCAGGATTCCCCTTAAGGTCTTTGGCCATAAGTCGAAAGGTCAATTCATCACCAGCATCTATCTCTAACTCTGAAAGATCCCATTTGTGGAGGATAGTCATTTCTTTACTAGGTCCTTTTAAGAGGGGGACTTTTATCCACTCATCCAAGTTTATTTTGTATTCAAGAAAACTTTGTTTTATGCCTAAGTCATCGCTGGCTAGACCTTTGATTTGTAGGATGTCATTTTTAGCCATTATGAGATCTTTATTTGGTTGATTCAAAGTTACAGATGGGAGCACATCCGCTAAAGCAAGTATCTCGTATTGTGGACTAAACTTGTTTTCAAATTCACTTTTGCTGGCAGTTATATGAACTTTGTAAGTGGCACTGCTTTCAACTCTGAGACTACCTTTGAGGGTTTTGCCGTCTGTAACCTTTAGAGGGATAACTTTAACGTCACCGCTTGGGTCATTTAAGTGTATTTCTGCTTGAGAGATGTCTTGATCGGCAGTCATGCTAAGATCGACGATTGTTTCTTCTAGAGCTTTTATATTTCCATTTTGTTCTTTAATCGACTTCGTTGGAAGAAGAGAATACTTTGGGAACTGGTATGTTTTTTCAAACTCTATTATCTGTGGTCTTGGTACAGACTCAAGAGTATAAAATCTAGTCTGAGCAGTTCCGGCTCGGAAGCGATAACGAATGTTGTCTCGACCAATATTTATGGATGTTTGAAAACGGTCGTCACCAATTTTTTGCATGCTTATTTTTGAAGCTTTATCGCCATTGTTTCTGTACTCAAACCATGCTTCTTTAAGATCCACATCTGAAACTTGTATGACAAATGAAACTGCATCACCTCGAGGGATAACGCCTTCTGCAGGGGAAGGCTCGATTATATCAATCTTTATGTTTGAAACTCGCTCTATATTTGCCACAGGAACAACAGCTCGCATAAGTAGCTTGGCAAATTTAAAACCTGGTATGAACATAAGTGCGAAACAAGCCGCCATAACTAAAAGGGCAGTTTTGAATCTCTTAGCGATAAGTGTTCTTGGCAGTATGTCATTTATATCTACGGTAGAAAGTTCACCTGAGACATTTTTTTGAATGACTTCATTGAAGGCTTTGGAATTACCGAACTTTTCAGAGTCGCCATCGCTTAACTCTACGGCAGCTAATAGTTTTTCGCGCATCTCTGGGTTTGCGGCTTCAAAGATCTTTGCTAAATCTTTTTGATCAACTTTATCCAGTAGTTTACTCAGTGAAGATATATAGAGGTGAATGAGAAGACCAGTGTATGTTATGGCGGATAGAGTGAGACGTAACCAATCCTCCATGAAGAACATATAGTCTAAAGTAGCAAGTAAACTGAAGGCTACTAAAGATGCGGCAATGAAGGTAAAGAGGCCTTTTTGAATGATAAGTTTGCGGCGCCGTTTGCCAAACTCGGCAATCTTTCTTTCGGTTATTTCGTTTAATTTAATAGTCATTTTTCGTCCCTACAGTAAGCCAATACGTTTGCGGTAAATCCACTCAATGGTGAATAGGGCAATGACCAGTGCGAAGTACCAGTAGCTTTGCCAAAGAGCGGTGTCGATTTGAATAAGTTTTCCCGAACTGAGAGTTTTTAGCTCACTTTTAAGTTCTTGGATTTGTTCTTCTGGGTAGTATTTTCCAGAGGAGTTGTGAGCTATTTCTTTAAGTAGTTTGTCATTTACAGTGAGTTGAGAAAGTTCTTGAGAGCTTGGCTTTTCAACACTGAATGAAGCTTTTGCTTTTGACATAAGAGAACCGAGACTTTTGACTTTAACCTGAACGTTGTAGTTGCCGGGAATTAAATCATGGCTTCTTGCCGAGTACATACCAGCACTACTTTCTTTGAGTGGAAGCTTGGCGACGATCTTGTCACCTTGTGAAATGATGGCACTTGCCTCGGTGTTATTCATCAATCGACGATCATGGTCTCGCAAGCGAACTCGGATATCTGCCTTGTCACCTTCTTGATATACAGTTTTACCGGTGTCTATGGCGACATTTTTGTCTTGAACTGAGTAAGCCTTTTCCATCATTGAATCTGCTATCTGTTGCCAAAATCGATTGTGATGAATGTCGCCCTTTTTATAGCGCCATCGCCAGAAGTCTTCTGTAGCTGAGTAGAGTATTTTACCTCCGCCAAAGTGACGTGAAACGAGTACTGGTTGTGGAGATTCTGAGTTATTGTGAATGAGGGTTTCAGTTCCAGGTAAAGCTTCAGTGTCAGCCATCCAGCTAATTTTACTTAGAGAGCTCCAGACTTGCTCATTTTTTTGATTTTTGTTAGAGAGGTTCAGAGCAATATGTTTACTGCCGGCAGTTGTTAGCTTAAGCTCTTTTATACTGCGTAAGCCATTATTGTTTTTCCACTTTATAGGCAGAAGGGACTTGAGTGGAGTGTCTCCATAAGTAAGAAGTCCATGGCGTCGACCATCGATAAAGATAAGTCCACCACCTCGTAGTTCGACAAATTCACGGATCCAAGTCATTTCTTCATTGTTAAAGAGTCTGGACTGTATGTCGCCGAATATAATTAAGTCGTAGTTAAAGAGAGCTTTCTTATCGAGTGGGAAAGATCCATTTTCGCGTCCGCGCTTGAAGGCTTCGCCACTTACTTTTTGCTCAGGACGGACGGCGTTGATTTCCCACTTTTCGTTGCGTTCAAACATAGTTTTAAGGTAGCGCCACTCCCATCTTGCTCGTTGATCAATGAGTAGGAGTTTACGTTTCTGTATGGCAGCAGTGACTGTGAAAACTTTACTGTTATTTGCTCTTTGGCGATCGCCGACGATATGTGAAAGGCTGGCTTTTAGTTGCACAGGTAGGTTTTTAAACTCTAGCCCGTTTGAACTTCTACCTAGTTCTTTCTCAATGGTTTTTTCCAATGGAAACTGGAAATCGATTTTACGGCTTCCGGATCCATCCGTGACTAGTTCTTTTTCCCAAACGACGACTTTGTTATGAGTTAGTTTAACCGTGAATTTTTCACCAGCTTTCATATGATCGTTGAAGTTTATCGAACCGTGAACATCGTTTTTGAAGTAGACAGTTTCAGGTGCTGTAAGACTTTGAATTGACAAGTCTTGTGGTTCTTGGTGACCACCATAACCAACGGTGTAGATTTTCACATTTCTATTGGCGAGGATTTTAGATTGTTGCAATGGGCTGTTACCATGGTTGTGCTGACCATCAGACATAAGCACTATAGATGTTTTTTGAGCGCCTATTTCTAGTTGTAAGGCTTTGTCTAAGTCAGTTAAACCAGCCGCAGGTAAGGTTAAGTTGAAATCATCCTCTTGTTCTTCAACATCACCTAAACGTTTAGATTTCCAGATGGACTCTAGTTCATTCCCTTTAAGTGCAAGAAGTTCAACTTGATGATCTTTCGCCAGTTCATCTATAAGAGGTTGTGAGCCTTCAAGAAGTACTCTTTCAATTCTTTGCCAGCGACTACTGCGGTCGAACTTTTTGATAATTGCTAAGTCTTTATATTTTGCCAGGTTTATGTTTAGTTGCTGACTATACAGACCGATCAGTTCAGTACTGGAGTTGATCAACCCTTGCACAGCACCTTGGAGTTGTGACGCGTCTTTTGCAGCTTCACACTTCTTAAGTTGCTCGCTCCACAGCTTTTCTTTATTCTTGTCATTTACTCTTGCTAAGTTTTTCGTTGCTTTAAAGTGATCAATAAAGTCTTTTTTTTGCTCTTTCAGCTCTGTATAGTCAGCTTTGCTAGATAGCAAGTTTTGGGTTGATGTCTTGGCCTGTTGAAGTTTGATGAGAGGAAGGATTTCATCGTCACTTATATCAATCTCTTGGCCCATCGATTTTATGATCATGACTTTTCTATAGAGCTCTATGTCGGAATCAGAACTTTTCATACTTTCTGAGTTGTCGATGACGACAAAAAGACGGCCGAGTTCACCGATGAGCTTTTCATGGTGCAGGATTGGTTGTGTAAGCATCATGATCAATAAAAAAATCGCACTAGCTCTTAAACTTGGCAGGGCAAACTTTGTTGCTCCTTGTCTGTGGCGTACCTGGCGGAAATAGAGTAACCAAGCAGCTGTTGAGATGATCAGAGCAAAGATAATTCCCTGAACTGGTCCCATGTCGCCAGTAAATTGTAAATCTGTCATACTCTTTTTTCCGTAAAATATTGGATTAAAAATAATTCACCAAAAGCAGCGATAAGAACAACCCATAAGAGGCCCATCCATATTTCTTGGCCATACCGTCGACTTTGGTCAGTTTCGCGATATTCGTCGTAGTTTTTGACTAAAGCGGCGTTCATTTCTCGAGCTAAATCTTGGATCTCACTTTCAGACATACGATCAAGGTTGGATTCTGAGCGATCGGTACTAACTACATAGTGAATGGTTTGATCATCGGGAGTTCTCAAGACGTAGATTCCAGGGAAGTTTGTATCGGCAAAGTCGATGACTGATTGGCTTCCTTTAGCTATGATAGGTAAGTCATGAACGTTACCCACAGGGTCGGTTAACGTGGCGACTTTACCATTGTCAGATAAGGGTAAAATAGCGGCCAGACTTTGACCTATTTCTAAATTCCTTGGAGGATAAACAGTTGAGGCAAGATAACCAACTATTTGCTGCATAAGTGGTAAGTAAAAAGGCTTCATCGGCAAGTTACTCCAATCGGCATCGATAGGTAAACTGCTCATGATGACACGGCCATGACCAAACTTCTTTTCAACAAGAAAGGCGTCGCCATTGTCCAACTTGGCAATCGTTTTGACACTTTCGTTGTCAGTTGAACCACCTTCGATGTTTTGCAGTTGATACCAAAGTTTAATACTAGCGCCACTCAAGGAGCCATTTCGAGGATCGTTGAAGAGCTCTAAAGCAGGATGGTTATAGTGCTGAGAAACTATCGATGCTGGTTCTTCTTCATCAGTTCGAGCATTTATTTTTCCAAGCTTTAGTGGGAGTAAACCACGGCCATTTTGGAGGAACTTACTATTATACCAATTGTAGTCGACTTTATCGCCTGGGAAAACCATGAGGCCACCACCATTGCTCACAAAGTCTTGCAAGGCTTTAAGTTGCTTGTCACTTAGCTTATTTACATTTGCTAAGGCGATGACTCGAGACTCAACAGCTTGTTCTGGTTTAAATGCTTTGGCAGAGACAACTTCAGGAACAGTCATATCTTTCAACTCTGCTTTTGTCGCGGCAAATGGCTGGAGAGCAAAATTTATAAATGCAGTTTCACTTTTTAAAGGCTGTAAGTCAGGGTCACCATCGATCAAAAGAACTGGGAGTTTATCTAGAACTGGTACACTCAGGCTACATGCGTTGTCGGCTTTGAGTGAATCTGCGTCGATTGATATTTCGATCACGTGAGAGCCAGGTGTTGAAAAGCTGTGAGAGAAAAGAACTTGGGTTGTTTCATTTGCTCCAAGGTTGACTTGACTGGCGCTTTTACTTTCGCCATCGGCTCTAAAGTAAACTCGCAGATCTGTAAAGCTTTTATTACTAAAGTTTTTTAGGTTAGCGCGAATTTTAACTTTTTGTTCGACGCCGATCACACTTTGTGAAAGTTCGATGGACTCGACGGCAACATTATCTTGAGTTTTACCACCAACGTCCATGAGGACTAGTCGCGGTTTCACATTTGCCGAATTAACTAATTCATAAGCTCGTTTGCGAGCATCGCCAGTTTCTTTACCCCAGCTACTTTTTTGGAAATCGCTGACGATGACCATTTGTCGATCGGCATGGTGCATAGTTCCAGAAAACAGTCCGGCGGCTTTTTCAAAGCTCTCAGCAGGGGATGCACTACCAAAGCCTCCTTTGGCATCGCGAATAACTCTTTTTGACTGAGACAGGTCGTAGCCTGAAACTTCTTTTTTTGCAACAGGCCCAGCCATTCCTAGTACAGCTACTTGACTACCACGAGGTAAACTTTCGATGACTTTCGATGTCTCGTCGGTCGCTTTTTGAAAGCTGTTTTGGACGCTGTCACCACTTTCCATGGAGTAGCTGTTGTCGAGTAAAACAACCATTGAGCTTTTGGCATTTTTTATAAGATTTTTCATACCGGTTATAACGGGACGAGCCATACAAAAAGCAAGAAAGAGAGGTATGCATGAACGCAATAGTATAAGAAGGAGTTGCTCAAGTTTTATCTTTTTGCGGTTTGTGGTCATGGCTGCATCAAGTAAGTGCATAGCACCCCACTTGTGGACTTTGTACTGACTACGGTTGAACATGTATATAATAAAGGGAATAGCCGCAGCAAGTAAACCGCCAAGTAGTAGTGGGTTTAGATAATTCATCGTCTACTCCTTAGAGTAAGGTATTTCGCTAAGGCCTCGGCAAATGGTTCATCGGTAACGACTGGTACAAGGTCGACTTTGTGGCGATGACAACCTTTGGTGAGTTGTTCACGAAACTCTTCTAAACGTTTCATATAATTCTTTTTTACGTGAGCTGGGTCGATGAGGTGGAATGCTTCATCTTCCATGGACTCAAAACGTGTCCAACGGTCAAAGGGGAAATCGAGTTCAGCTCTATCCCATACCTGAAAGATAATGATCTCATGATGGGCATGACGAAAATGGGCTAGAGACTTTAGTAAAGAGGGTACATCTGCGAAACAATCTGAGATGATAACCAGTAAACCACGGCGTTGCAGTTTTGGAACGAGTTCTTTGAAGACTTTACTGAGTTCTGTTTCTCCACCAGCTTTGGTGCTTTCAAGTGCATCGAAACAAACACTGAGGTGTTTAGCTGTTGATCTAGCAGGGATGAATTTGCGAACCTTTTTGTCAAAGGTTACTAGTCCGACTCCATCTGCTTGCTGAAGCATGAGGTGTGCAAGACAAGCAGCTAAACGTGTTGCATAAAAGAGTTTGCTTATGCCTTCACTAGCATAATCCATAGAGCCGCTAGCATCGACTAAAAGTGTACCTCTAAGGTTGGTTTCTTCTTCATATTCACGAATGTAAAAGCGGTCACTCTTGCCGTAAACCTTCCAGTCTAAGTGGCGTATTTCATCGCCATGAACATACTGGCGGTGTTGACGGAACTCAACGCTGTAGCCTTTGTTTGGCGAACGGTGCAGACCAGTACAAAACCCTTCGACTACCTGTCTTGCGAGAATTTGCAGGTTCGAAACAGTTTGGACGTCTTTTGCCGTCAGGAATTTTGAAATTTCAGCCATGAGTTTTTTTAAAGAATCGATTTATGGTTTTGACGAGGAATGGCTTCGATGATTTTTTCAATTATTTGGTCAACCGATATACCTTCCGCTTCAGCATTGAAAGTAGGGACTAAACGGTGACGCAAGATTGGATGTGCTAGAGCTTCTATATCGTCGATAGTTATGTGGAAGCGGCCTTTGAGTAGTGCACGAACTTTCGCTGTTAGTATAAGGGTTTGGCAAGCTCTTGGCCCTGGACCCCAATCGATCAATTCCTTAGTCACTGGTAAAGCTTCTGGTTCAAGTGGACGACAAGCACGAACTAGGTCGAGAACAAACTCAACAACATGGTCAGGTACCGGTACATCACGGACGATTTGTTGGAAAGCGATGATGTCGTCACCAGTGATAACTGAATCTAGACTAGCTTTAAAGTTACCGGTAGTTCTAGCGATAATTTCTTTTTCTTCTTCGCGATTTGGGTACTTCACTTTTACATGGAACATAAAACGGTCGCGCTGTGCTTCAGGAAGGGGGTAAGTACCTTCTTGTTCAATTGGGTTTTGTGTCGCAAGAACAAAGAAAGGTTCCTCGAGAATATGGGTATGAGAACCAATAGTAACAGAGTGTTCTTGCATGGCTTCAAGAAGCGATGCCTGAGTTTTTGGCGGTGTTCTGTTTATCTCATCTGCAAGTACCATTTGAGCAAAGATAGGACCTTCTTGGAAAATGAGATTTCTTTTGCCTGTTTGTGGGTCTTCTTGGATGATTTCGGTACCAGTTATGTCCGAAGGCATGAGGTCTGGAGTGAACTGTATGCGACGAAAAGAGAGGCTCATCACTTTTGAAAGACTACTAACAATTGCCGTTTTAGCGAGACCAGGAACACCTTCCAGTAGACAGTGACCTTTAGCGAGTACGGCAATAAGGATTTGCTCGAGAACTTCTTCTTGACCGACGATAAACTTGCCGACTTCAGTAGTGATACTGTCGTAAGCTTGTTGAAGTTTTTTTACTTTTTCGATCTGATCTATGGTCGGTTCAGTACTCATATAAACACCTTTATTTATTTTTGATTTTATCTAAAATTTGAATGCCAGAGCTATCGATTGTAGCAGTTTGACCTTGTCGTACTTTTATGGTCTTATCGGTTCCTGGGTGAATGAAAAACGCAGAGTTTGTCAGTACTTTCAGAGTAGCTGAATCTTCGTGAGTTTGCATAAGAATACTGGCATTGATAACCTGTAGATCTCCATAGGAAGTTTTGATGACTAAAGGTTGATCTTCATTTTGCTCATTGACGATGGCCTTGAGTGTTCCACGTAAGATCTGAAGATTCTTCTGTGAACCGGCATCCACTATAACAAGACTAGAACTTTGGTGAATCTCTAAAAGTGATTCATCAGGATAGCGAAGTTTTAAGGTTTCGTTCTTTTCTGTATTTAAAGTATCGCCAGGGCGGATTATTTGCTTGAGAATAACGCTCTTACTTTTACCAGATGAAATGATGCCCGGCTGACCTCTAAAGTCATCCACCGTCATGATGGCACTTTCGCTGTCTGAGAAGAAGTTCGAGATGGTGTCGTGATGGACAAATGAGATATAAAGAAGAGCTGCACATAGAGGGACAAGGATGTAGCGCAGCATAGAGACAGACTTTACGGGATCTTTGTGAAGTGTTGCGCCAGGATCACCTTCAGTAGAGTCGATATTTTCTTTGACTCTATGCATAACAGCTTGGATAAAGTCTTGATCCTGAAAGCGAATGTTAAGTCGTCTTTGAACTTCATTTATAAACGAACTGTCTGCTTGGCTGCGGAAACAACTGCGGATCATACTTTCGTCCAAGAGTCTTAAGGCCACATCTTTGGCTTTTTGACTTTGAGTCGTCATGATGTTCTCAAGAGTTTGAAGGTCATTTTCAGGGACGTCTTCTTCACTGAGGCATGCCTGGATAAAGCGCTCCAGTTTTTCTTGAGGAAATTCTTGGTCGATAGCCATTTTAGTTATTCACCATTCTTAATTTTTTGGTGATACAGTCACGAAGGATGTTATAGACACGACTAGCTTGTTTGCGGACGGCAGTGCTACTACGACCAAGATGATCGGCGAGTTCAGCCAAAGTTGAGTTCCTGCCATTTACTTTTTGAAGGAAATCTTGTTTTTCATGTGGGAGGTTTTCGATACAGTCACCAAGCGCTTCTAGTCTTTGTTCTACCATTCCTTGGTCAAAGAGTTCTGAGCTAAGGGTATAAATATTTTGTTTTCGAAATGACTGTAGCTTTTTATTTGATTGACTGCACTTACGTATGTGGGTCAATACTTTATTGCGAGCGATGGCTCTTAACCACGCTAAAAAATTTGTTCCTATTTGGTAGTCATCGAGCTTTTGAAAGGCAAAGACAAAGGTTTGTTGGGCGATGTCATCGGCATTGTGTTTATCGGCAATTTGGGCACCGATAAGTGCTCTAACTTGAACGTGATAAGCTTGAATAATGGTGGAGAATGCATTTTCGTCACCCTGACGGACCCGTTCTACGGCTTCGTCGATGTCGACTTGCTGGCTTTGGATATCCATGAATAACTCACTGTTGATCTTAGCAGACATAATTATATAACACACACCATTCTAAACATTATTTTCTTAAGACTCATCACCCTCTACATGCGGTTACGGATTATTTTGTGACCGTCTTTTTTGAAAAAAGTTAAATTTTATTTTTTGGAGTGCATAAAAGGATGGTATGGGAGAGCTTTTTTAGACAGGATGAACATGATTTACAGGATGGAGGGAGTGTGGGTTTAGGCTAAGGCTGGTAAGAAAGATGTTAGAGGAGTTTGTTTTGGACAGGATGAACATGATTTATAGGATGGAGGGAGTATGGGTTTAGGCTAAGGCTGGCAAGGAAGACATTAGGGGGATTTGTTTTAGACAGGTTGAAGGGAGTATGGGTTTAGGCTAAGGCTGGTAAGGAAGATGTTAGAGGAGTTTGTTTTGGACAGGATGAACATGGTTTACAGGATTTCGTGAGGGATATCTTCTAGGTAATTTTTTTTTCTTCAGACATTCTGTATTCCCTCTATTTTAAGTATTCTTTAACTCGATTTAGAAGAGAGTGTTCGTCATCTATTTTATAGAATCCCTTACATCCGGCATTTTCAGAAGCTCCACGGTCGCTTTCGCTATCGCCAAACATGACGCACTCTGAAAGATTGATATCTTGAAAGTCTTGTGCTGCTTGTAGAATCATTCCCGGTTGCGGTTTGCGACATGAACATTTTTCGTGGCGGTCATGAGGACAAACGTAAATAGCATCGAATGGAGCGCCATCTTTACTAGAAATGAGTTCATTCATTTTCTCATGAGTATTATCAAGAGTTTCACGAGTGAACTTGTTAACAGCGATTCCGCGCTGATTGGTGATGAGGATAAGTCGGTAATCAGCATTTTTTAAAAGACTAAGAGCTTCTGGGACCCCATCTAGTAGCTCGAACTCTTCCCAAACTTTGACCCAATCGTCAATTAGACGTCGATTGATTACCCCGTCTCTATCTATAAATACTGTTTTTGGCATGCTGACTCTCATTTATTCAATGACGAAAAGTAGTTGCCAGAGAGGAAATGGCAATGACCTCAAAGGTAAAAGGGGCTTAATCGTAAATTTCTTTGACTCTACCGACCTGTCCATCTTCCAGTCTGACTTTGATGCCATGTGGGTGATAAGATGACTTGGTTAGGAGATCTTTAACAATTCCTTCAGTTATAATTCCAGACCGTTGATCTTTTTTCAAAACTATTCCGACTTCTAAACCGGGGTGTATATCCGCTCTACTTTGACCTTCCATGAAAAATCTCCTTTTGGCAAATGTACATCTAAAAGTGATTAATTCTTTTATTAAAAAGTATTTGGTAATGTCTCAAGTTCTGTGATAAACGGATAATAATGAAGAAGTGCATTTAGGCCATATTTTATCTTGGACAATAAAAATATGAGGACCTAAATGCAACACGAAATTACAACGTCTCTTTGGTGTAGTCTATCAG
>JAJPOQ010000040.1 GCA_021232515.1 Lentisphaeraceae bacterium | reverse complement strand
TAATACTAAGTTTTTTTGATGCAATGAAATAAACATTAGCAGGAGATAGACCTAAATTAAAAAATGTAACAAACATTGAACTTACTAATAAACTTATTGCATACTCACCATTTGCTTTAACCCCAAAATTTCTAGCAATCAATATTATTGAAAAAAAACTTATTACACTACTTATAATTCTCCTAAAAATTACCGAAAATAAATTTTTTAGGAACGTCCTTCTTTCAAACTTTTCTTCCTCACTCAAAAACTAATTGCCTAATATTTTTTTTATTTCGTCACAAAATTTAGTATAATTTTTCTCTGCTTGAAAATTTAACAACCAACTTTCCCGAGATTCATCACGCAAAAACATTTTATTTTTTTCCCAGTTCTCATAAAACCACTCAATCTCTAAGGCTAGATCATGTGCTGTAATAGACTTATTCAATAACCGGCCGTTGCTATTATTTACTATTTCACTCACACCTCCAACATCCGTTGCTATTATAGGTATGCCAAACGATTGCGCTTCCATTATTGAAACTGGAATACCTTCAGAAGAGCTGACATTTATGAAAAGGTCATTAGATGTATTTAATAAAAAATTCATCACATTTTCATTAGAGCAGTGGCCATGTAAAATAACTTTATCTTTAATCGTCAAAATAATTGACTCTAATTTACCTAATAACTCTCCAGTACCAAAGTGATTCCAAATAAATGGAAAGTCTAACTTGAGAAGTGACTCTGCAATGGTTTCTACTCTTTTGACAGGAATTAAGGATGAGCAACTTAGTATCCTAAAGATACCATCTTTACTTGGATTACTTACACCAAAATCTTTAGTCCCAAGATAGAACTCTTTGAGATTACAATTCACTTTTTGATACTTTTGTTGCAAGAATTCTTTCCCATGCTTTGAAATAGGTGCGCACAAAGTAATTGACTCTAATAATTTCTTTCTCATAGGAAAGTATCCTATAAGACTAACGTCATCATATAAATCATACCTGTGTAATCTAGTAATAGATGGTAAATTTTTTTCTACTCGATCTAAAAAAGGCAAGATAGCACCTCCACCTAAACCCCAAAAACTATATACAAGATCTACCTTAACTCTTTTTGATAGTGAATGGTAAATAAATTTAAAGCTATAGAATGACTTGATAGACTTAAATGTAATTCCTAAAAATCGTAAAAATAATTTCAGGGAATAATTTTTCTTATTGCAAAAATATTCTATAAGGTGCAGATAAAAGTATCTTGAGAAGATTAGATAAAAGAACTTATATGCATTACCATGCTTTTCATCATATAAACACTCAAGTACTGTTACATTTGGAGGTAACTTCCGAACTATTCCCTTTTTACAGGTAAATGGCACAATAAATACTTCATCAAATATATTCGCTAAATAAAGTATTTCCGTCTCTATAAACTCTTCTCCGACTCCATAAGGAAATGAGTTAGTTAAAAATAAGAGTTTCAAAGGTTATTCAATAACATTAAGTATTTTCTTTTGAAGATCACTTACTAAAACTTGATGATCTATATTTTCAGGTATCCTGAGCCGATATATGTTAACATTCTTCAATGCATTACTTAAAGCAACTCTCCAATTTTCAAAAACTGAGTCTAAATCAAGAATTTCATTAAAGCTGCTATTAATACAATTATACTTATGCCATGCTAAATGATTATAGAAAATATTATATTCTGACTTCATAATTTCAATATTTGAATTTACTGCATCATTCAAGCTTAACTTTTCAATACAGATAGTCCTAACAGAATTATCTTTAAACAACAAAAAGAAATGAGTTAATTTATTATCATATTCAACTGGGCTAGAATAAAACTCTACTGGGTCGACTCTTCGCCTAACTTTATTTGGACCAAATAATTTATACCGATAATACCATTGTAACCGGTCCAAAAAACTCCTCCCTTTTAAAAGCTTCTTTTTGATTACTAAATCAAAAGTATTGTAACCATAGATCTTAGGATAAGAAAAGTTCGGTTTAATTTTACCCGAGCTCTCCAGAAGACATATATCGTCACTTAAAAAGCTTGCACCTAAATCATTACAAAAATTTAGTTCTAATGATGTTTTTCCCACCCCTCCTGTACCGCTTATAAGCACGGTAGAATTTTGAATTCTAAATGCAGATGCATGAACTACTGCTAAATCTTTAATAAAATGTGCATAGGGTACAAGAATGAGTTCATGTAGAACTTGACCTATGATATCAAAATAGAGATTATTATCATAAGTTCTTAAAAAATTAGAAACTCGATTTTTAAAAGTGATTACCTTGTCAATTTTTATTTCGAATTTTATTAGAGAGTCTTCTTTCGAGCACATTACCTGATAAACCCCATAATCCGCTATAAAACCTTTTTTAAAGGTTTTATGGCTACTTGGGTTAACTGAATATCTACTTACAGAAAGCTCACCACTAAAAATAATTTGGCAATCTATACTTCGTTGCTCTGCATCACGATAATGTCTTAATTCTGAAGTTAGGATATCGTAAATGCACTTATTTTCAGATATTATTTGAATACACTTTCCAAAGATTTCCTTCTTCATTTACTGCTACCATTTACTATTGGCCTTTTATCAAATTCCAAACTCTCACCATTCTTGCTCATCCAACCAATAACCTTTCCTGGAACCCCAGCTATCATAGCAAAATCAGGCACATCTTTAGTCACAACGGCTCCCGCAGCTATAAAGCAATACTCTCCAAGAGTCACTCCACATACGATTGTGGCATTGGCTCCTACTGAAGCTCCATTTTTGATAAGTGTCTTTTTGTATTCATTTTGACGATTTACTTCACAACGCGGATTAGTCACATTCGTCAAAACACAAGAAGGGCCCAAAAAAACGTTATCTTCTAGTTCTACTCCAGTGTAGATTGATACGTTATTTTGAACTTTACAGTTATTGCCGATTTTGACATGATCTGCAACAAAGGTATTTTGTCCGAATTTACAATTTTCACCAATTTGAGCTTTAGCTGAGATATGGGAAAAGTGCCAAACTTTTGTTCCATTGCCAATTTGAGCGCCTTTATCTACATATGAAGACTCATGAACAAAATAGTCAGACATCAGTTCAACTCCGCAGTTCTAACTCTGTAAACTAGCTCTACAGACTTCTTAGCATCTAAAATTCGAAACCCATTGCCATTTAAAATTTCTTTATATGATGTTGTATGGAGGTCTGTAAACCCATTACTAAATTCTATTTCTTCTCCTTCCAGAGTCATAGATCGGTAAGCGTATTTACCTTCTTTTTTAGCTGATTCAGGCAGATCACTTGCATCTGTGGATAAATGCCAATTAACCGTAGCCCAATCAAGCTCTAGCTTACCTGCCACCTTATCTCTTTGACGTAGATTCACCTGTAACTGATTAACATCTCCAAATAACCAAATGAGCAAATCAAAAAAATGAATACCTATATTCATAGCTACACCACCTGACTTATCTTCATTGCCCTTCCATGAAGTGTGGTACCATTGCCCTCGCCTAGTTATATATTTCAAATTAATCTCAACTTTTTCTCTATTTTGTTGAGATTCTAACTTTTGCTTTAGAGCAATCATTGAAGGCAAAAGCCTTAACTGTAGTATTGTATAAACACTTGTATCGTATTCATTCTCTAATTCTTGAAGAGCATCAAGATTCCAAGGGTTAATTACTAATGGCTTTTCACATATCGCATGTGCTTTTAAACGCAATGCTAATCGGATATGAGAGTCATGAAGATAATTTGGAGAACAAATAGAGACATAATCGACTTTTTTATCATTACGTCTAAGCTTTTCTAAATGGCGATCAAACCTTTCTATTTCGGTAAAAAAACGTGACTCAGGAAAATATGAATCTATGATACCTACAGAATCAAATGGATCCATTGCAGCAACTAAAGCATTGTTGGTATCTTTAATTGCCTTCATATGTTTTGGAGCTATGTAACCTGCTGCTCCTATTAATGCAAAATTTTTCACTTTTCCCTAATCCACTTTTAAAAATAACCTAAACAGGCTTCGCCCCGTCAAGGGGACATTTTTGTCCTCAATTGACTCTTATCGTTTCCAATGGTAACGATAATTATACTAGAAGTGTTTATGTGGCGCAAGGCAAGTTATTTTAAATTTTCACGAAGGTTATGCTTGGTCATTAACCTTTGAAAAGTTTTGCGATTAACTCCACTATTTCTAGCTGCTTCTGAGATGTTTCCGTCGTGTCGATTTAAAACGTGTTCAAGGTATTTTACCTCAAAGCCCTCTAGCCATTTTTCTTTTGCTTCTTTAAATTTTAGATTACTTAGCCATTCAAAACTTATATTGCCACGATTGTATTGAGTTATGTTAGCCGGCAAGTCTTCCTCAACTATACGATGATCAACTGCCATGATACACAGACGGGTTACAATATTCTTAAGTTCTCGAACATTTCCTGGCCAAGAGTAGGACTGGATCTTGAGTAAGGCTTCTGGAGACATTTCCATTTCTGTATTGTACTCTTGTCGATAGTCTTCAATAAAAGACTCAACCATCAAAGGTATATCTTCTCTTCTATCTCTTAAGGCAGGCAACTCTATCGGCAAGACATTTAGTCGATAGTATAAGTCTTCCCGGAATATCCCTTGCTCAACAGCTTCTAAGGGATCTCTTCTTGTTGCAGCAAGGACTCTTATGTCTAAATCAAGTAATTCTCTACCGCCCACTCGTCGATACTTTCTTTCTTGGAGAACACGGAGGAGTTTTGCTTGGACGGCGTAATCAACTTCCGTTACTTCATCGAAAAAGAAGGTTCCTGAGTTTGCTTCGGCAAGTAAACCTTTACGAGAACTCTGTGCTCCTGTGAAAGCTCCTTTTTCATAACCAAATATTTCACTTTCAAAAAGTTCTTTGGGAATAGAAACACAATCAACACCAACAAAATTTCGATGACTTCTATCGCTCATCTTGTGTATGGCATTTGCAATCATTTCTTTACCTGTACCACTCTCTCCATGGATAAGTACGCTGGCATTTGTCTTTGCGACTCGCTCAATAGTCTTAAAAATCTTAATCATCGATTCACTACGACCTATAATATCGTAATGACTACTGTAATGCTCAAGCTTCGCTTTCAGTTGACGGTTTTCTTCAATCAACTTCTGGTTTTTCGTGATCCGAACTAAAACAGCTTGGATCTGATCTACATCCAAAGGTTTTTGTATGTAGTCAGCTGCACCAGATTTTATCGCCTCTACTGCTGGCTCTAGTTCTGTAACTGAGGTTACTAGAATCACTTGTAGACTTTTATTGAGTTTCAAAGATCTTCTTAAAACCTCAAGACCGTCGATCTCTGGCATCATCAAGTCTGTGAGGATAATTGTTATTTTTTCACGACGAATAAGGTCAAGGCCTTCACGTGGATCAGTGACAGCGATGTATTCATAGCCTAATGATTCCACCATCTTAGACAGTAGCTTAAGAGCAGATGGTTCATCGTCTATGAGTAAAATTTTCGTCATGTAGAAGCTTGTCTCACAAGTAATACGCTCAACTTAGAAATAAAAAAGGCTGTATAAAAATACAGCCTTTAAAAGATTTTTCTCAGAAATAAATATTAAATCTCAGATAACTTCTCTGTGATAAGTTTCTTTAGATAATCAACGGCTGAATCAGCTGCGATCATTTCTTTGATGCTTCCGTCTCTAGTCTTAAACTCGACGCTATCTTGATCTAGAGTTTTAGGTGAAACAACAACTCTGTAAGGAACACCGATCAAGTCTGCATCGTTGAAAGCGAAACCAGCTTTTGCATCGCGATCGTCATAAATAACTTCGATACCTGCTTTAGTTAACTCTGAGTAGAGTTCATCCGCTTTCTCTCGAACAGCTTCAGACTTTTTCATGTTTAAACCAATTATGTGAAGCTGATATGGAGCGATAGCTAATGGCCAAACCGGCCCCCACTTATCATTCGATTGCTCACAAACAGACGCCAACGCTCGACCAACACCGATACCATAACAACCCATGATAGCAGTCTGGGACTTACCATTTTTATCAAGATACTTAACATTCATGGCTTCTGAGTACTTAGTACCAAGTTGGAAAATATTGCCAACTTCTATACCACGAATCTCTTCAAGTGGAGCACCTGTAACTGGGCATGGGTCTCCTGCACGAACTGTAGCCACGTCAACGACTTCACCAACATCTCCGCAATCGCGATCAAAGTTAAAGTTCTTTAAGTGATAACCAGCTTCATTTGCACCTGTCACTAGGTTTGATGAACCCTTTACCGTCTTATCGACTAAAAGCTTAACATTTTCAAAGTTTACTCCCATAGGAGAAGCATAACCTGGAACTGCGCCACACTCTTTAATCTTATCGTCTTCAGCAGGGAAAAGTGTGTGAATCTTCAAGTGGTTTTTCACTTTCACTTCATTGACTTCTATGTCGCCACGGATAACTACAAAGATGAGTTCGTCTATGTCATTTGACTGATAAAGAACTGCCTTACAAGTCTCACTTGTCTCAACACCCAATAGCTTCGCAACGTCTTCGATAGACTCAGTATTTGGTGTTTCGACTTTCTCGATCGCAAGAGGCGATTCATTTTTAAGATTATAAGAAGAAGTAGCGATCTCTCTATTTGCTAAATACTTGCGACAAGGTGAGGCGATAATTGTATCTTCACCTATTTCAGAAATAGCCATAAATTCGTGCGATACAGAACCACCAATCATACCAGCATCTGACTCAATCGATAGTACCTCTTTCATGCCGATTCTTCTGAAAATGTTTTCATATGCCTGATGAGCTTTTTCATAGTATGCCGCTAGGCAGTCATCACTATCGTGAAAAGAGTAAGCATCTTTCATAGTAAATTCGCGAACGCGGATCAAACCTGCACGAGCTCTGGCTTCATCGCGATACTTAGTCTGGATCTGATAAACCATGCTTGGCATCTGCTTGTATGAAGTAATTTCAGTACGAGCCATGTGACAAACTGCCTCTTCATGAGTCATCGCCAAAACCATGTCCTTACTGTTTCTATCCTTAAACTTTAAAAGAGTTTGATCAACAGATTGGTAACGACCACTTTCTTCCCATATTTCAGCAGGGTTAACTACTGGCATCGAGATTTCCTGGCCTTCGATCATATTCATTTCTTCGCGAATGATATTCTCGATTTTAGTAACGATTCTTTTCGCTAGGGGAAGAAGGGTATAGATACCAGTTGAAAGAGGTCTTATGTAGCCGCCACGGATTAAAAAGATGTGACTTGCACTTTGAGCGTCCTTAGGTGTTTCCTTGATTCTCTGCCCAATAAGCTTTGATAATTTCATAATTTTTCTTCTGAATTTGACTTTTACTGTTTATAAACTCTAATTTGCCCTGTAAACTAACACATAAATTTGAAATTACAGCCAGTCTGTATGAGAGGTCGGGAACAAGGTGTTCAAAACTATTTTATTAATAGAAAAAGACGAATTTTTAAAGGATTTTTTCACAAGAGTTCTTTATATTGACGGCTTTGAAGTGATCTACTTAGATAGCGCAGACGACCTTGAGAAAGTTCAAGAAAGCGTCGTAACAGATCTAAATATGGTTATCATCGATGAATGTCCAGATCCTGGAACGTTTACAGACATATTAAAAGATTTCCTTAAAAAGAATAACAGAACTAAGCCGCTACCTGTGCTTGGTGTTCTTAGCAAAGGAACTGACCCTGAGGCAGCTCACAAAAACTTTGATGCTGTCATGATCAAGGACAACTTCAACATTCAACTTCTTACGGATTTAGTCGAAAGACTAACTGACTAATTTTCATGAAAGAGATCTCTACCCCAAAAGCTCCTGCTGCCATAGGCCCATATTCTCAAGCAATAGAAGCAAACGGCTTTGTTTATGTGTCAGGCCAAATACCGCTTGATCCACAAACTGGCGAACTGGTTGAAGATACAATCGAAACTCAAACTAGAAGAGTTTTGGATAACTTAAAAGCAATAGTTGAAGCCGCAGGCACAAGCTTAGCTAAAGTTGTTAAGGTTGAAGTTTTCTTGAGTGATATAAATGACTTCGCCATCGTGAACAGTATCTATGCTGAATACTTCACCAACGATCCAAAGCCTGCAAGGCAAGCTGTTGAAGTAGCCAACTTGCCAAAGTTTGTTAAAGTTGAGATCTCCTGCATAGCCTGTAAGAACTAAGCTAACTCACTGTCTAATAAATTTATTTCTTTACAAAGCTTGTCGCGAACTCGTTTCTTGTAAACATTTACAGTGTTGGCTTCTACTCCTAACTTTTCAGCTATTTCCGGAGTAGTAAGTCCTTCCGAAAACAATAAAAATGCTTCGATCACTTTATCTGTAAAACAATCCTTGATGTTTTCCCAAGCCATCTTGCCAATATGAGCTTTCCACTCTTGATTCGCAAGTTGTTCTATTTCTGGTAAAGAGTAAGCATCTTCATCACTATCCGCCTTAAAGCGTTCATACCCTTTGCCGCGACTATTCTTAGAACGCAAGTCTGAGAAAACCACACTGCGAACTACAGTACATAACCAAGTCCTAAACTTACATTTATTTGGTCGATACTCGAACTCTGGCAAACTCTTCCAAAGCTTGAGTAGAACTTTCTGGGATAAATCCTCAGCTTCTTGATTCGATAAACCCATTCCTTGAATTACCGCAAAAATATAAGCGCGATAGTAGTGCACAAAATCCTCCCAAGAATCATTATCCTTGAGCTTTCTTACTCTTTCAATTAAGGTTTTTCGGGTGTTTAAACTTTCGCTCATTAATCACAATACACTTTTAGAAATTTAAAAATAAGCTCGAACTAGAACTTGAGCTGTAAAATCACATAGACGAAGTCTGGCTAATGCTGTTTATTAGCCCATGAAATCACTAATTATCATATGCGCTAATATACTATTTTTCAGTCAATTTGCAATGGCACACAAAGAGCCTGCGAAAATAAGTGGTATGGCTATTTATGACGACTCGAGACCTCTCGAAGTCCATATATTTTGTTCGCTTCCTCTGCTTCAAGAAAACTTTGAACTAGATTTCCTTTCTGAGTTCTATCATACGAATCATGAAGAGAAATTGGAAGCAGCTATTAAAAAAAATAAAGATGCAATCATCCAATTTAATAGTGCGGGTAAGAAATGTGAATCCTTTATAAAGGAAGTCAAAATCACTCTGGATTCAGAAAAGAATGACCTCCCACCAAACCTTTACTTTATTCAAAATGTTGATATCGCCATCACTCTTTTATTTTCAACACCCATAAAGCCTCAAGAGTTAACTGGAGAGTGGTTACTTTTCCCTGACAAGTTACTCGATGCCGAAAAAGAATATGGCGGTAACCCTAAAGCCAGCAACTATGAAATAGCTTTGACATTCGTTGGACCAGAGACAATTACATTCAAATCATCCTCCAAAAAACCTACATTCAATTGGCGAAATCCAAATAAAGAAGAGATCAAGGATACAGCCAGAGAAGAACGAGAAACGCTAACTTTAAGAACTCATACAGAAACTGCTGCTATTATCTTTGGAGGCTTATTTCTTTTACTTAGTCTTGTCTGGGTCTTTTCGCCTAATAGAAAAGTTCCAAAACTACTCTTACCCCTTCTACTCCTCGTGTTCATTTTCATATTTTTTGGTTTTGACTTGAGTGAGACAAAAAGCGTCACAACATATCAACTACCAGAGAATAAACTCCTCAAGCCTATGATGCATAAGAAGTTGACGAAGATATATAAAACACTCTCAATCAAAGATAAAAGTGAGCTCTATGATTCACTCGCAGAATCAACATCGCAAAGTTTTTTAAATGATTCGTATCAATCCCTCTATAAAAGTATTTTCGTGCATACAGACACTTTAAAAATAGCCGAAAATGTTACCGTAAATAGCATCGAGGTTTTACCTAACAATCAAGTAAAGTGTTCTTGGAATGTGGAAGCTCTCGTCCAACACATGAACCATGTCCACTCTAAAAACTTAGCCTACTCAGCAATTTTTAAACTCGAGTACAACCAAAAATCTTGGCGTATACTCACAGGCTCAATTCTCCCAGACTATGAGGTCTCTATAAAATGATTCAGCTTAAAAGCATTTCTTTCTCTTACCCTAAAACTGACTTCTCACTTAAAGTGAATGAATTCAAAATAGATGCCTCACAAAAAATTGGTCTGATAGGTGAGAGCGGTTGCGGCAAATCTACTCTACTCAAAGTTCTTTCTGGTGAGATCTTACCTCATGAAGGCGATGTCCACATCGATGGACAAAGTATGAAAACTTTAAGTGAACAGAAACGTCGACAGTTTAGACTTAAAAACATAGGTCTAGTACTACAAGACTCCGCCATGCTAGAGTATTTGAACTTGAGAGACAACATACTCACTCCGACAACGCTATTACGACTTAAAGTGAGTGAAGAAGACTTGTTGAAACTCGCCGAAACTTGTGGCATAGCAAAGCTATTGAATAAAAAGCCTAGCTCGGTTTCTGCTGGAGAAAGGCAAAGAGCGGCTGTATGTCGAGCTCTTATAACCGCCCCAAAAATTGTTCTTGCAGATGAACCAACCAGTAGTCTAGACGCTAAAAATGGCCGAATAGTCACTGACTTATTGACCGAATACTGCCAGTCACATGACGCGACTTTAATCATGATCACTCACGACCAAAACCAACACTCGAAATTCGACAAAATAGTTGATTTAGAAAAAATAAATGAGGCTAAAAATGATTAGCCTAGCTCTAAAAAAGATTCTACATAACAAGTTCATTTCTGCCGCAGTAGTGAGTTCTTTCGCCCTCGGCTTTATTATCTTTATCTTACTCAATACGACCTTAGATAAATATGCCCAAGAACTTACTAAACGAACTGAAGGTAATATACTCGTAGTTGGCAAATCCGGAGCCTTGATCGATCTCATCATGGACTCTCTATACTTCAAACAAGGAAATCATAACTTTGTTAAAAATGAGTATATCCTGCCACTACAAGATGAAGTCCCAACAGCTAGAATGTTTAACTTGTATAGTTGTAGAAATTTCCCACTTATTGGTACTGACATAGACTATTTTGACATACGTAAACTTACTTTTCGAGATGGCATAAGTTTCACAAAACTTGGCGAGTGCGTTATCGGTTCCAAAGTTGCTGAGAAGCTTGACTTAAAGGTCGGTGACCAACTAGTCACAGATCCAACAAATATCTTTGACCCAGGAGGCAGTACTCCTATTCAATTAACTGTTGTTGGTGTAGTGAATCACACCGATTCTCCAGATGACTCTGCAGTCTTCTGTAGTCTAAAAACCGCATGGACAGCTCATGGACTAGGTCACTCTCATTCTGAAAAAACGGAAGGTCCAGATCTTAGTCAAAAAATGCTCACATTTACCGATGAAAACCTAAAGACTTTTCACTTCCATGGCGATGAAAAAGACTATCCGCTCACATCCGCCCTGATACTACCAGAAGATAACAAAGCTAAAAATATATTAACTGCCGAAGCAAATGCTAAAGGAGAGGTTCACGTCATAGAACCTAAAGCCGGTTTAGCTGGTTTCCTCACCATGATTTTTCAGATAAATACACTTTTTTCTTTTATCATGCTTATGGTTATTCTCGTTTTCCTTCTAGGCTTCATCCTTATCTTTTATTTACAATTTAAAATGCGCCGAAAGGAAAAAGAGCTGTTCACGAGAATTGGTGCAAGTAAAGACTTTTTTAGTCGCTTAGTCTATGCTGAGTGGATCATACTTGGTGGGTTGGGAGTCGGCATTGGCTATATTGTCAGCCTCTTACTTAATCCAATTCTATTACAAATTTTTGATAAAATCACAAAAGGTTAACATGCGTTTATTACTCTTAATCTTTATAACACTTTCACTTACTAGCTGTAAAGAATCCACTCCAAAAAAGCCTTTAAAAGACGTCAAAATCAGCGTTACCAATTATCCTCTTTTTTGGATAACAGATTCTCTCTTAGGCAGTAAAGAAAACATCCAGTATCTCATTCCAAAAGATGTCCACCCTGCTGACTGGCAGCCAAGTTCTCAAAATATTCACAATATGCTTCAGTCAGACAGGATATTTATAAATGGAGCAACTTTGGAAAAATGGCTAGAAACTACTTCCATTCCTAGAATAAAAATAGTTAATTCCACAAAAGGTTTAGGATCAAAGTTCATCGTTATAAAAGATGCAATTCACCATGAACATGACGGCGATTCACATAGTCATGACACCATCATCGCAACGACTTGGCTAGATTCTGAACTTATGAAAGGCCAGATACAAAATATCAGTAAAGAGCTGCAAAGTCTTATGTCCCAAAAAGCTCAAGAAATAAAAAACAATGAGCGTAAACTTCTTTCTGAAATCACGAAACTCCATGAAAGCCTCAATAAAGCCTTAGCTTCAAAAACTAAGCTCTTAAGCGATAATGAGAGTTTCAAATACACCGCTCGTGAAAATGACTGGGATGTTAAATACATCAGCCTTAGCAATTTAAAAGATACCGATTGGCAAAACATAATTGACGCGGCTAAGCATAGTAAGGTACTTATTGCCTCAAGCAGCCCGACTTTAGCGGTTAAAGAAAAACTTAAAGAACTTGGCATCGAAACCATTCTTTTTGATCAGTGCAGTAATAATCGCGAAATCGGTGATTATATTCAAGTCATGGAAAATAACATCAAAGCCTTAAGCCGACTAAAATAGTGAATAAGTTCAAACTAGAGTCCGAGTATAAACCTTCCGGTGACCAGCCTAAAGCTATAGAGAAACTAGCAAAAGGCTTAAATGCCAATAAGAAGTCACAAACACTTCTTGGTGTAACTGGTTCTGGAAAAACCTATACGATTGCTAATGTTATCGAAAAAGTAAACCGACCAACTTTAGTCGTTTCCCAAAATAAAACTTTAGCGGCCCAGCTCTTCAGTGAATTTAAGCACTTCTTCCCAAATAATCGCGTCGAATACTTCGTTAGTTACTATGACTACTATCAACCTGAAGCTTACGTCCCGACTACGGATACTTACATTGCCAAAGATTCTTCGATAAATGAAGAAATTGAAAAATACCGACTCTCAACAACCTGTTCGCTTCTAGAAAGGCGTGACGTCATAGTTGTTGCAAGTGTGTCGTGTATCTACGGTCTTGGTGACCCAACAGACATACAGTCCATGCAAATCGATTTGAATGTTGGTGACTGTGTTAGCCGTGACTTGTTTGTCAGAAACTTAGTTGAGTCTCAGTACAGCCGCAACGATATATCGCCATCTCGAGGAGATTTCTCTGTAAAAGGCGACGTCGTCGATGTTTATCCTTCATATCGTGATGATTTTGTTCGAATCGAGTTCTGGGGCGACGAAATCGAAGCTATCACTCAAAAAGAAAGTCTGACGAACAAAACTATCGAAGAGTTAGACGAAACAGTCATTTTCCCAGCGACTCACTTTGCTGCTCCTAGAGAAAAGCTCGAACTTGTTATTCCACAAATTCTAGAAGAAATGGAAGAAGCTGTTAAGAAGTTTGAAGCCGAAGGAAAACTAGTTGAAGCCCAAAGAATCTACCAGCGTACAAACTACGATATGGAGATGCTCAAAGAGCTTGGTTACTGCAACGGCATCGAGAACTACTCTCGACATATAACCGCTAGAAATGAAGGCGATAGACCATTTACACTTTTGGACTTCTTTCCGGACGATTACTTGCTAGTTATGGATGAGTCACATGTTTCAGTTCCTCAGTTTCGCGCTATGTACAATGCCGATAGAAGTCGAAAACAAGTGCTAGTTGATCATGGTTTTAGACTACACTCTGCTCTCGATAATAGACCGCTGAATTTTACCGAGTTTGAATCGATGATGAATCAAACCATCTTTGTCTCTGCGACTCCAGCTGAGTACGAAAGTAAGCAAAGCGACATAACAGAGCTCGTTGTTAGACCGACGGGTTTACTGGATCCTGAAATAGAAGTCAAGCCTCTGGCGAATCAGATAGATGACCTCCTCCATGAGATACGAATTCGGATAAAGAAACGTGAACGAGTTCTAGTCACTTGCCTCACTAAAAAGACATCTGAAGATTTAAGCGACTACCTACGTGACTTAGGAGTAAAGGCCAAGTATATCCACTCTGACATCGACACTATAGAACGTATAGACATATTAAAGTCTCTCCGCGAAGGGGAGATAGATTGTTTGATCGGAATCAACCTACTTCGAGAAGGCATGGACTTACCTGAAGTTTCTCTTGTTGCCATACTCGATGCTGACAAAGAAGGCTTTTTAAGGTCAGATACCGCCTTAATTCAGATCGCTGGACGTGCTGCAAGGAATGTTAACGGCAGAGTTATACTCTACGCAGATCGCATCACAAAAAGTATGAATAAGCTCTTAACTACAACAGAAAGTCGTCGTAAAAAACAGGAAGCTTATAACATAAAACACGGCATAACTCCTACAAGTGTGAAGCGCTCTATCCAAATGGATCTTCATATGTTCAAAGAAGATACAAAAGAAGAAAGCTTAGAGGTCGCTGAAGATGAAGAGATATATGATCTCAAGGCCTTCCTCGAAAAACTCAATAAAGAAATGCTAGAAGCTGCTGAGAATCTAGAGTTTGAAAGAGCCGCGGCGCTCCGCGATAAAATCAACGAACTTCGGAAAAAATAAGCTCAAACTCTGGACTTACTCCAGAAAGAACACTTATACTATACCGAGTACAGGTAAACAATCGTGTGTAAAGCATTACTCAAGGAGATAAAATAAATGACTTTAAAACAAGCCCTACATTTTCTACTACTTTCAGTACTAAGCCTCTTTTTAATGAGTGCAGGCAAAGCCGATGCTCGTACTATGAAAGCTATTGAGAAAAATATGGAACATATGAAAAAGCCTGAGAAGAATCTCAAAAAACTGGCTATTTCAAAACTGTACTTGACTCCTAAGTTTTACAAAGATGTTGTTATACTACAGAAAGCCGCAGCAAAACTCGTAAAAATTAAGCATCCAGACAAAGAGTTCAACGACCTATCTGACGAGCTTGTTGAGTACCTTGGTAAACTTTCAGCGGCAATCAAAAAGAAAGACTCCAAAAAAGCAAATGAATTCTGGAAAGATGTAAAAAGCATCTGTTCTGACTGTCACGGCGCTTACAAAGACTAAGACTTCGTGAAATAAAATTTTAAGCCGAGCCTAAGTGCTCGGCTTTTTTGTGTCTAGATAAAACCTAGTAAACACTCAAATACTGCTTATTTTCATTGCTATGGATACCAAAAACATCATGCATAGTAAATGGACAGCTCAGGTTGTTCTAAATAAACAGAAACACTTTGAAGTAGTTTCATACAACCGCAAAGAAAAATCTGTTTATCTCAAACCATCTCTAGGTGGAAAAAGCCGCCATTGCTTCTTAAAAGAACTCATGGACCCTAACAATTGGAAAACAGGCTGGCTTTAGTGATACACCTTAAAAGACTTCTCACAGTAGCTCTCATATTTTTCTCCATCTTACTTTCTGCAAAAGAGATTCGTGTGAATAGTGCAAAAGAACTACACATAGCTCTCAAGAAAGTTCAACCCGGAGATGTCATCAGCATTTCACCTGGGCGATATAAAATGGGTAACTCATTTGCCACTGGCTCTGATGGAACCGCCGCAAAACCAATCATCATGCGTTGCTCTTCGCAGAAGCACTATGCAAAACTAATTGTGGATGGGAAGATTGGCTTCCGAGTTAAAAGCAAATTTTGGCGAATTTCTGGTATACACATAGAGGGTTCAATAAAAAATACCCAAGCGACTGTTTTTATGGATGGCCCAAATGGATGTAGTGATGTTCTACTATCAGATTGCAAGATCTCTGGGAGCGCTCTTCACGGTATGAAAGCCGCTAGAACTAGAGAAAAAGCTGCTCATAACATCACACTAGCACAGATTGAACTCTTCAACATTGCACAAACTGGTTTTGACTTAGTCTCTGGAGATAATTGGATCCTTAGAAACTGCTATGTCCACAACTATGGTTTATCCAAAGGTGTCAGTTACGGTATATTTCTAAAGGGTGGTGGTAAGAATGGTTTGATCCAAGGCTGTTATGTCGACGGTACTTCAACTAATACAACCGTCGGTATATCTTTTGGTGGAGGTCTAACTGGTAAACAGTGGCTTCCTCTCGTAGACGGTAAAGTTGCCCCTGAACACTTTAATGGAATCGCTCAGAATAATATCGTCACCAATACTCGAGATGTAGCTTACCACAGCAATAATGCTTCAGACTGTAAATTTTATCACAACCTGGCTTGGAACTGCCGAAATTTTCAACGTCAGAAAAGCTATAAACCCGACCCTCTTTTAATTCACAACATCATCCCAGGTAAACTTCGAGGCGCTCACGAAAAGTCTCTGGCGAATTTTACAGGAGAAAATGGACCACTATTTCTAAATCCCTCAAAAAGTGACTTTAGATACACAAAAGAAGCTTACGCAATCTTTAAAAAAGCCTTCAACAAAAAAGTGATTCAAATAAATTTCTTTGGTAATAAGAAAACAGAAGACATAATCGGCCCATTCATCTCAACGGAGAAAACCACTCCTACTCCTTTAAGATCTGCAAGGAAATAACGAGTTTCTATTTAAATTCCACTTAGTTCACCTAATGTTCTTCAACTAAAATCAGGGTTATTTATGAGCGAGAAAAAAACTTCCATTTTTAAAATTATCTTTATTATTGCTGCTTGTGCTATCGCAGGATTTTTTGGACTTATCTTCATTGCTGCTATGGCAGTAGGAAGTCAGCTTCCAGAAAACAAGTCATTTAACGAAGAAGTTATCAAACACACTTTAAGTCAGGATAAACTGGCAATAATCGACATAACTGGTGTCATCATGCCAGATAAAAATAATGAGACGATCATAGAAATGATCAAAGCTGCTGCCAAAGATGATCAAGTTAAAGGCATAATTCTAAACATGGACACTCCTGGCGGTGGCGTCACTGCGACTGATGTTATCTACCATGAAGTACAAAAGCTAAGAAACAAAGGTAAAAAGGTCATCACCTGTATGCAGTCTGTTGCTGCAAGTGGAGGTTACTACCTAGCTGCTGGCAGTGACTATATAGTCGCAAATAAAACAACAATCACGGGAAGCATCGGTGTTATCATCTCCACATGGAATGGCAAGGACATGCTTGAGAAAATTGGCGTTAAACCACAAATCTATAAATCAGGTCGCCTAAAAGACGGACTAAGTCCTAGCAGAAACCCAACTGCTGAAGAAAATGCTATATTTGACGGCATGGTTGGAGAAATGTTTGACAGCTTTGCTGAAATAGTTGCTAAAGGTAGAAACATTCCTCTTGAAGAAGTAAAAGCATCGCCAATTGGTGATGCCCGTATTTTTACTGCTCAACAAGCTCTAGATCTAAAGCTCATCGATCAACTTGGTTACCTTGAAGATGCCATAGCTAAACTAGAAAGTCTTACTTCTACCCAGGGTGCGACTATCATCAAGTACAAAAACCAACCTACTGTTATGGAAGCGCTTATGGGCGCAGATATAAGAGAAGCTAGCGAGTCGATAAAAGAGTCTATGCCGAAACTGCCACTATCTAAAGGCGGTTTTTACTACCTCACTCCTGGTTTTTACTAAAAGTAAAAAGGCCTGCTGTTCGAAAACAACAGGCCT
Source organism: Lentisphaeraceae bacterium (assembly GCA_021232515.1). Taxonomy (GTDB): domain Bacteria; phylum Verrucomicrobiota; class Lentisphaeria; order Lentisphaerales; family Lentisphaeraceae; genus JAKVBD01. Next base: position 23,332 of record JAJPOQ010000040.1, on the reverse strand, counting down.
TCTCTTACGTAATTTTTGTGAAGCTTAAGAAGCTTTTTCCTCAACTTCATCTTCATCGGACTTAGGAAGATCCTCAGGATCAACTTCGACTAAAGTGTCGTTTCCGTTTTCTTCGACATCAAGTGAAAATTCATTTATCAAAGTATTCATACCATCTGCTAAATTATTTAGTTCCGCAGAAGAACTAACAAAAGCTTCCGTACTCTTTTGAGTCATTTCAACAACACTCTTGATACTCTTAATACTGTCTAGAACTCCCAGACTTTCCATCTTTGTTGTCTCAGACTCTTCTGCTATAAATTTGATCTTATCATTGAAAGAATTGATCACTTCAACGATTTCGTTAGTATTCATACTAGTATTTGAGATATTCTTTGAAACTTCTAACAAGCCACTAGCGGCTTGATTTATGTTTTCAGTATTATCACGGATAGTAATACTTTGTTCTTCAATTGCAGAAGCGATGCTATTTACGATGCCATCTACTTCATTGATCACGCCACTTATGTTACTTATCTCAGAAACAGTTGACTCGGAACAAGCACTCATCTGCATAATGCTTTCACGAATTTCGACAGTCGCATCGCTCGTTTGCTTCGCTAGCTCTTTCACTTCATTTGCAACTACAGCAAAACCTTTACCTGCTTCACCAGCTCTAGCTGATTCAATAGTTGCGTTTAAGGCTAAGTTTTTAGTTTGCTCTGAGATCTCAACGATAACATTGATGATATTTTCAATCTTGGCAGACGCCATCGCCAGTTCGTTGACTTTATCATTTGCTGATTGCACTGAACTTACTGCTGAAGTCGTAATGCCTCGACATCTCTCTGTATTCTCGGCTATTTCATTTATAGATGAAGACATTTGTTCGGACGAAGCGGCAATAGTCGAAATATTTATTTGCGACTCTTCGGTAACAGCAGCAACACTGTTCATAGTATCGGCTATCTCAGTAGCTTTCATAGAAACTTCCATACTTTGCTCTGAAAGCATCTCTGTTTCTTTACTTACTTTCTCCATGTTTTTACTCATGGTGTCTGACACGGACTCAACCATAGAAGCATCTTCGCTAGCCGCAACCATACTATTACTAATTTCCTGGGCAGAATCACCTATGTGATCTACAGAAGTTTTTAATGTGGAACTATTTGATTGAATAGTCTGCATTTGACCATTTAGGTTTGAAATAGCTCCATCTAATGAAGCTGCCATTTCTCCCAATTCATCATTGCGATTTAATTCTAAACGTACCGTTAAATCTTTAGAAGCTAATCTTTTGGTAGATTCTAGAACTTTTTGAAGTGGACTGTTTAAAGACTTATTGATAACAACTGACAATCCTAATCCAAGAACTGCCGCAAAGAAAGTCAGAAACTTTGCGAAACCATTTGAGTCTTCCGCTTGCACTTTAATCGCTGCAGTTTTTGCTTCTGCCATAGACCTAGCAATTCTAGTCATTCCAGGAACCTCCTCAGTTCCTCGAAGCAAAGGCTCTATGGATTGAACAGCTTTTCTCATGACAGCTACACTTTCTTTAATAGAAATATCTACCTCCGTTAAGCTAGTAAACATACTAGAATAACTATTTAGAAGTTTCTCAAACTCAGTTTTCTTTTCAGCAGAAAGGTCACTGTTAGAAATACTTGTAAGTAATTGAGTAACTGCTTCATGGTTCTCTCTAGAATACTTCCTAGCCGCATCATCATTAGAATACCTTAAAAGATAATCTTTCTCTTTACGACGAATGGTTAGTAACTGAGCGGATACATCTGGGATATAATTTGCCTTAATAAAACCCTCAATATCGTGAGCTGCATGGCGTATATTATCATACTCTTTTTCTTGAAGAGACTTATTTCCACTGGCTATAGCATCATTATAAATTTTAAAAGCCTGCTTATAACCTTCGACTAAACTAGTTATTAGCTTCGCATTTTCATCACTAAAGGATATTTCAGCACGATTTTTCAAGAAATTGTCAATCGCTATATTCAATTTAGTAAAATACTTAGAATTTTTTTCTTGACCTATAGTTCTTTGATAATCTTTTTCATAGCGTCTCATCTGAAGTAAATCTAAATAAATTCGTTCTGTCTGGTAAGCTTTAAACTCTGCTTCCATACCTTTAATTAGTGTCCGAAACTTACCTTGTATACCAGACTTATGGTCCAACCCACGCTTTACCCATAAGTCTTTAACTGCTACAAAAGTTTTTTCGTAGTCGGTGGCTTTTTCATCTATAACTGTCACCAAATCTACTATTTTCTTATTATCTGTTTTTGTTGCAATACTCTTAATACTCTTAGTCAAATGACGAAGTTTTTGCATTGTATTTTTATGTTTCTCAACATAATCAAGATCTAAGCGCATCAAGAAATCTTTTTCATTTCGCCTAGCCTCAAGCATCTTCGATTCAACCTCTAAAGCTTTAAGTTCTTCTTCAAGTTCTTCTTCAAGTAAAGCTTTATGTGTGGTTTCAAGTTTGGTATTTGTACTATTGTAGATATATCCGACACCAAGTAAGAATACTATTAACACACCTGTATTAAGCATGAGTTTGTGACTAATTTTCATATCAGCAAACATTTAAATTCCCCAAATCATTATTATCTGTTAAGTAACTTTCGCAGACCTTATGCCTAAGAACAAATTTTTGAGGAAATAAATAAAATAAAAAAGGCTGTCTCAAATGAGACAGCCTTTTAAAGAGAATATTTAGTTGGAATTACTTCTCAGCTAAACACGCAACTCCTGGAAGAACTTTGCCTTCAAGTAGCTCTAGAGAAGCACCACCACCAGTAGAAACGTGGCTTACTTTGTCATCTAGACCAAACTTAGCGATAGCAGTAGCAGTATCACCACCACCGATAATTGTTGTCGCATTTAGGTTAGCTACAACTTCAGCAAAACCTCTAGTACCATGACTGAAAGGCTCTATTTCGAATACACCAAGTGGGCCATTCCAAACAACAACTTTCGCGTCTGCAACTGCAGCATTGAATTGCTTAACAGCCTCTGGTCCAACATCGATTCCTTCCCATCCATCAGGAATGTCGCCACTAACTACTTGCGTATTTGCAGTCGCTGAGAAATCATCAGCAATAACCGTGTCAACAGGAAGAATAAGTTCAACGCCTTTTGCCTTAGCTTTTTCGATAAGAGACATAGCTAGTTCAACATAGTCTTTTTCAAGAAGTGAGTTACCAACTTTGCGACCTTGACCGTACTGGAAAGTATAAGCCATACCACCACCAACGATAACTTTGTCGACTTTATCGAGCATGTTTTCGATAAGTTGGATCTTGTCAGAAACTTTAGCACCGCCAAGAACAGCAACTACTGGCTTTTCTGGAGCATCAAGAATCTTACCGAAGTACTCAAGTTCTTTAGCTAGTAGGTAACCAGAAACAGCTTCAACATGAGCTGCTAGACCAACTACAGAAGCTTGTGCACGGTGAGCTGTACCGAAAGCATCAAGAACGAAAATGTCAGCTAGTTTTGCCAGTTCAGCAGAGAAAGCTTTCAGTTCAGCTTCATCTTTTGAAGTTTCTGCAGCGTGGAAACGAACGTTCTCAAGAAGAACAACTTGACCTTCACCAAGAGCTGCAACTTCTGCTTCAACAGCAGAACCGATGCAGTCATCAAGAAGCTTAACATCTTGACCAAGTAACTCAGTAAGACGAGCAGCAACTGGTGCTAGAGAAAATTTAGCGTTCTTTTCACCTTTAGGACGACCAAGGTGTGAAGAAAGAATCACTTTACCGCCATCAGCAATTAGCTTTTTGATAGTCGGTAGTGCATTGGCGATACGAAGATCATTTGTGATCTCGCCCGCGTCATTTAGAGGTACATTAAAGTCACAACGTACAAAAGTTCTTAAACCTTTGAAGCTTACGTCATCAATTGTTTTTTTAGCCATGTAAAATTCCTTAAATTTTAAAATCTTTCAGCGTGTGGTAGTTACACTGTTTACTCAAAAGTGAGCCATAGTATACATGGACATGTACATCCTGTAAACTTAGCAAATAAAAAAGCTGTGTCAGTGATTTTTCATGGACAAATGAGAGCACATTTAAGCTCAATTATTCCCATAAAAGATTGTATTAAACCTCAATTGATGGATATATTCGCTCTAACAAAGGAGAATTACCATAAACAAAGCAACTCTAAATAAACTGCTGACTCTAGCATTTTGGGTTTATCTTGGTTTTCTCACTGTAACGCTCCTCATGCCAGTCCCAAGTACAGGAAGCCCTAGTCAAATAGATAAAGTCATCCACTTATCAGTCTTTGGCTTGGCTGGTGTCCTACAAATACTGGCGTATAAAAGAAGTAAGAAAGGCTTTATCCTTTTACTTTCCTATTGCTTGATCACAGAGTGCGCACAGGGCTTAACTGGCTATCGCAGTTTTGAGTGGCTCGACTTTGTCGCAAACTTTTGTGGCGTCTTACTCTCAAGAGTTTTGCTCATCAAAGTTCCAAAAAGTGATGAAGAAGTATCAGTCAGTAGCTAGCTGTTTTACTCTATTGTAAAAGCTTTTCACTTGCTTTGAATCATCTATCTGCAGAGCTCTTTCAGCAGCTTCTAAAGCTTGCTTTGACTCTTTTTTGAGCAAGTGTATCCTCGCTTTTCTCATGAGCGCTGAACTCGCATAGTAAGTTCCTTTGCTTGCTCTCTCATAACGGTCTAAAGCTTTATCATACTGCTTCATATCGTCATAAATCTGCGCCAATTGAAAATTCACCGTGAAGTTTGTCGAGTTAAACTTCAAAGCTTGTTCAAAAGCTTTCAGAGCATTTTTACTATCGTCTAGTGCTAAAAAACTATTGCCTTTAAGTAAGAAATATTTCTCTTGCTGGTCTGGAGTCGCTTTTTGAAGTGGTTCTTTCAGAGTTATGAGCAAAGCTTTATAGTCTTGCATCTCTAAAGCACATGACGCCTTGTTTAATAATGCCTTACTCTGAAGCTTGCCAGTTACCTGACCATAGTACTCACCTGCTTGCTTATATAAACCGTCATTGTAAAGCATGCCCGCAAGCCGCATTTTCTCATCATTTGTTAAGTCAAAAAGGCGGTCATATAGAAGAAAGTGTCTCAGAGCTTCTTTTGAATTTTCTACATACTGATAACAGCTAATGACTGCATGCCAGTATTTCTTTTCCTTTGAATTTTTGTCGAGTAACTCCATAGCGAGAGGCAGGGCTCTTTTATAATCATTTTGTTGAAGGAATAGATCTAAAAATGTCGCGTCTAAAGTTTTATCTTTCGGAGTGAAAATTCGGACATTCTCCAAAGCTTCTTCAGCGGCTTTAAAGTTTCCGTTATTTATATGTGAATAAGCGATGTTTTTCCAAGTCGATTCTCCAGCACGACCAAACTTCACAACTTTAAATAAGTGATCTAATGCTTTGTCATAGATTTCTTCTTGAAGATAAAAAGCACTTAAAGACTCGTGAGCTCGAAAGAAATCTGGAAATTTTTCAATCGCTTTCAAAAAATGAGCTTCAGCTTTTTTGCCTTGTTCTGCATTAAATAAAAGCGCTCCTTCGAGATAATCAAAAATAGCTGATCTTGTTGCAGGCATAGCATCGAGTAACTTCTGTGCTTCAGCTGGATTCGACTTTATGCTTTCAACGACTTTTCTATAAGTCGGAACTTCTTTTGCAGGTACAACTGGCTCTTGAGGGCTTTGCCCAAAAAGTGTCAGTGCACTGAATATAAATGTTAGATAGATAAGTCTCATTTTTGTAAACCAAATTCAAATGTTAAAATTGTTCTTTGCTTAACTGCGCGGCCATTTTTTTTCGCCGGTTTATAAGTCAATTTTGGCAAAACGTTCATACAGCTTTTCTCAAAATAACCTGTTGGATATGACTTAGTGATAGTTGCGTTTGTCACTTTACCTTGTGTATCGATAATGCAGCTAATAACAACTTTCCCTGTTATACCTCTACGGCGAGCTCTAGTTGAGTATATAGGTGGAACATATCGAAGGCGATGAGCTTTTTCATCGACCTGATTTTCAGAGAAAATAGAATCATAATTAGTGCTCGGCCTGACAATCTTAACCGGCGGAGTTCTCGTGACAGTTTTTACCGGTGACTTTGCCGCAACTGCAACGATAGTTTCTACTTCAAAATCGAGCTCTGCCTTAAAATCATTATCTACAAAAAGACTAACGCTGGTAGGAGCTGAAGATACTTCGATATTTACAGGCAAGGCTGGAGGGGGAGGTGTTGGCGGAGTCGAAATCTCCTGAACTTCTGGGGCACTCGTCTCTTGCTTCACTTCTGGTTTCTTTTCTTCAAAAACCTTTTCTCGCTCTTCAATTTCGACTAATTCTGGAACTTTGCGAACCTCTACATCGGCTATTTCCGCTTCATCCAATTTTGACATAAAAGGAATAATGACAAACATAAAAGCAACAAGACCAATAGATAACAAAACGACTCGCCAAGCAAAACGCACTGCTCCTCGAGTTGAACGGTAAATCAATCTGTCTTGAAGTCCTGTGTTCACTTCTCTTTCTCTGTGGCTAAACTTATGTTTTTTGCTCCAGCCATGCGGCACTCATCCATAACATCGGCAAGCAAACCAACTGGCGCATTTTTATCGGCAAGTAAAACGACTGGGAGTACTTCTTTACGCAGGCGATTGCTCACATAAGCTCTAAGACTATTTATAGACAAAGGTTGGCCACCAACTCTTATATTTCCTTCAGCAGTTATAGCCACTAAAAGATTTTCTTTGGCAAGCTCACCAGATGACTGCTGAGATGGACGCTGGATGTCCATACCTTTGTCTTTAGCAAAAACTGTCGTGACAATAAAGAATATAAGAAGAATGAAAACCATGTCGATCAACGGCGTCATATCGACATTTTGAACATCATCTTCACTGCGCATTGCTTTAGAAAGTCGTTTCATGGTTTACGCTCCTTCCACAAGAGCTTTTATATGAAACTGTAAGCGATCTAACTCTAGAACTAAACGATTGAACTTTCGTTTTAAATAAACCGCGCCAAACAAACCCGGCAGAGCAATAATCAAGCCTAGTTGAGTCGTCAAAAGTGCTTTCGATATACCAGATGCAACTACATCCATACCACCAACAGAACTGAGTCCTGAAAAAGTTTCAATCATTCCTGAAACTGTACCAAGTAAACCTAAAAGTGGTGCGGCAGTCACCATGGCAGCAAGCACTCCGAACTCTTTGTAAAGGCTGTTTATCTCAGCTTCGCTTGCCTCAACGTATCTATAGTTCATAGCTTCTTTAGACTTGAGGTTTCCCGAAAAGACATAACGGATGATTCTAGGGACTATGCCTTTTTGAGCAACTAACCAGTTGCGAACAACCGATTTCTCTTCACCATCGATGAGTCTCTGAGTTATTTCCGATTCATACTTACTGGTGCGAAAAGAGCTTTCTTTAAGTTTGAAGTATAGGCTAAAGAGCCAAAACCATGAAAAAACAGACATGATCACCAAAAGCTCTGCAAACCAACCAGCCGCTTGCCAGAATTTGAGAACCTCTGAGAAAAATGTCATTTTGTATCACCTTTCAGCGACAAAGCATTAATAAAGCTGAGCATCGCTTTCTCAAGATTACTGACGATTGTACGTAGCCTTCTATTTAGAACAGCATGCCAAATAAGTGCTGGGATAGCGACGATAAGACCCATCTCGGTAGTCACCAGTGCTTCTGAGATACCTCCGGCAAGGCGATTTGCATCTCCAGTACCATATATACCAATCATTTCGAATGTTTTGATTATACCCATAACTGTACCAAGAAGACCAAGTAGAGGTGCGGCACCAGCACTTACGGAAAGAACTGTTAAGAACCTATCTAGTTTAGGTAGCTGTGAAAGAATATTTTCGTTTAGATGTTCCTCAAGGTTCTCTCTAGTCACGTCTTTGTGTTTAAGCGCTTCAGTTAAAAGACTTCTAATTGGATCTTTTAAACTCTTAACATAACTATGAGCTTCTTCTGTTTTACCTTCGTTTAAAAGCGTTAAAAGATGAACAACTTTGTCGTCATAACGGCTTCTTATAGAATATAACTGAACAGTCTTATACAAACCTGCAAGTAAACAGAGTAAACCAAGAAAAACGAGTGGATAGATAATCACCCCACCGGCGGCAAAGTGCTCTACAGCAGACTTACTCTTAAACTCTTCTTTTGAAGCTAAGCCACCAGTAAAGTCTATTGGTAAAGAAACCGACTCGCCAGACTGCAAGCTATCTAACTTTGCTTTCAAACCTGGGTGTACGACTAACTCTGGATGAATTGAACTACCAAGCTCTTGCAGAACCCCTGCTGCGGTTTCATCTTTTAAAAAGTATCTCGCATGACTTAGGCTTATAAGTTCCATGTCCTTTACCGAACCATCTGGAGAGATACCCGAAACTTTATAAACTGTCGAACTAAAGCCATCATTTAAAAGTCTATCGCGAAATGACCATAACAGCTTTGAAAAAACTTGAGTATCGCCGGACTTCTGAACTTTATCCTGTTTCACAAAGAACTCATTCATAGAGTCGCCATAAACACTTGGTAAAACAGTTTCTAAGTTGCGTCGTACACCGCGCAGTTGGCTTTTGACTGTATTAAACTCATTCGCTTTTAGAGTTATTTTCTTGCCTGTAGACTTTATTTCTTCGAGTAGAGCTTCTATTTCCTTTTCCATCTTAGAAACAGATTTCTCATTATTCTCTAGACCAACTTCTTCAGTTTTTATCTCTCGGACTAACTCTTGTCTTTGCTTAAAAAGTCTAGTGCGCTGATTATCTAAAAGTTGATTTGCCTTAACTAGGTCTGTCTCTATTTCTTTCGCTGCTTTATCAAAATCTGCTGCAAAAACCGAAGAAACAAAAAGAAAACTTATGAGGATAAACTTCATCATTTACCAACCCCAGTTATAGGCAGGTCAATCAACTCAGGTTTTCCTTCTCGATTGTACTGTTGGATCGCACTCTTAATTTTTTCTGTTAAGTCATTTCTTTCTTTAGTCACCCACTTATTCTCTTCAAAAAATAACTGCCCAGTAGATGTACCGTCTTGTGATATATAGAAACCAATACTCGTACCGATGTAAAGAACCGTCACTTGCTGTTTCTTATCATTTAAAGAAATAACTTCTTTGACCAAGTGAGCTTTTTTCTGAAGATCAAAAACACTATTAAAGTAAACTCGAGAGGCGGCCAACATATCCATGATATTCCCTCGATTGTCCCGATATTTCAAAATCCCCGCGACTTCTTTACTAACAAGCTTTTTCAAAGACTTTGGCAAACGTGAGTTAACTCTCAGAGACAAATGCTTTAAATGCTGGTGGGACGTTTCTTGGATCTGTTCGATAGAAGCTTCGAGTTTAGCTAGTTGGTCATCTAAGCTTTTCTTTTTAAACTTTAAAACGGTTAACTGCTTGGCTAAGTCACGCTCATCTAACTCTTTTTGCAGTAGCTTATCTTTTAGTAGTTTTAGTTCTAGTTCCAAAGTTTCCTTCTCGACTAACCACTCTGCTTTTTCCTTAGCAGCTTGACGGTTCACTACATTTATCTTATCTAGTTGCTTCATAAGATCTTGGCGGTCAGCACCTAAAAGAAAATATGGCAACAGCAAGATGAGTAGAAATGCTGAAACAAAACGTGTCATTGAAAATCCGTCAGTAATTAAAATTGCGATACTATATCAACTAATAAATAAATTAACAATAGAACGTCGATGATTCAGCTAAAATTGGGATGTCTGCGGAATTACTAAGAAAAAAGGAAGAGTGACTGTAAAATCGGCCAAGATACTGGTAAGTTCTACAGCAAGTTCACCCAAGGAGACTTCCATGCCGTCAGTATTAAATAGACGAGAATTTATTGCTTCTTCCACTACCGCTACGGCCATGCTCATGTCTGGTTGTTCAAGCACCAATTCAGACAAGCTTAAACTCGGCTTCGATAACTTTTCAATTCGAGCACTCAAGCTCAATGCTAGAGAATTAATAGACTACGCTGCAGAATTGAAAGTTGATTCACTTTTACTGTCAGACATGGACGTCTATGAAAGCTTCGACGCTTCTTACTTTAAAGACTTAAAGGCACAAGCTGTAGAGCAAAATATAGAGCTACACACAGGAACTGGCTCTATATGTCCCACCTCTAAATCCTTCAAAGATAAACATGGCACTGCAGAAGTGCACCTCAACAAAGCATTGGATGTTGCTATAGCTTTAGGCTCTCCAGTAGTTCGCTGTTACTTGGGTTCTGCTCGCGATAGAAAATCTGCCAGTGGACTTGTGCCACACTTAAATGCTACGGTAAATGTCTGTAAATCTGTCGAAATAAAAGCCAAAGAGGCTGGAGTTAAGATTGCTATAGAAAACCACGCTGGAGATCTGACTGCGAGAGTCTTAAGACAATTAATTGAAAAAGCTGGGCCTGACTATGTCGGTGCGACTATCGATTCAGGAAACGCAACTTGGACTATGGAAAGCCCTTATAAGAACCTAGAGCTACTTGCTCCATATGTCGTGAGCAGCGGTATCCGTGACTCTATTGTTCACTCAAAAGGAAATAATATATCGGCAACTTGGACGGCTATGGGAGAAGGCACTGTTGATTGGCCGCTGTATTTCTCGAAGTGGCAAAAGTCTTGTCCTGAAGTGCCTATTTTTATGGAAATCATCTCTGGATTAACTAAAAGTTTTCCTCCTCCAACTGATAAAGAATTCTGGAAGCACTACCAAGACATCAACTTAAATGACTATAATGAATTTAAGACTATGACCGCGAAAGGAAACAATAAGCTTATCAGTTACAATAAAACTAAAGTAGACAAAAAGGAGTTATTTACTCCTGAGTATATGAAAGCTCAACTAGAGCAAAGTTTATCTTACTGTAAAGACATCCTAAATATCGGTCGCAAAGCCTAAGGAGTAAAAAATGAAGAATAAAAAGAAGAAAAAGTCTCCATCTGTTCCTCATTTAAACAACGGAACTTTAACTGAACTAGACATAGAAAACTCTCTCAAAAAACTGGCAGAGTTCATTCAAAACCCAACCTTGATGGGAGTTGAAACTGAAGTTCTTTTTGGACAGCAACCTTACCTAAAAAACTGGTACTTTGGTCTATTTCAAAGTATGGAACCTCGCCACGCTGACGCGCTTTGTGAGTTTATCATCGTTGCCTACAGAGCCGTGGAAAGCCACAACAACGGTCAGATGGACATCATCCGTTTAACAGACTTAATGGAAATGAAAGTTCACTATCGCGAGTTTTTTGTTAATGGCAGAGGATGCTACGATCTGAAGCTACACGAAAAGTTTCCTGAATCAAAAGTCCTAGAGTACGGTATAGAAATACTGGCTGATCCGATGTACCAGATCCAAGGTCATGACGACGTCGTTACGTCTATTCTTGCTGCAGGGCATGTGATTTGCCAAATGGTGAAATAGCTTAGCCTAGCTGTTCTTCTAAACGAAGGATTTCTTTCATCATCTGTTTTTCAACTCTTTTGCGATATACGTAAACAGAGTTTTCTTGGATGCTCAGTGAACAAGCTATTTCTGAAATAGAGATAGCTTCATTGAGCATCTCATAACACTTCTTCACTTTGCTAGATAAACTCGAGGAGATGTTCTCCCAAGCCATAGTGATGATATATTTCTTCCATTCGTCTTTGCTTATCTTTTCTATCTCTGGGTCTTGCCAAGAGTCCGACAGGTCTTTCAACTGCTGTTGACGTTCACCGCCCTCTAAATCAAAGTTTCTATACTTCTTTCTCAAAAAGGTTCGAGCTTCATTTCGGGTAATAACTGCTAACCAGTTCCGAAACTTACCTTTGGAAGTCTCATAATCGAATTCTGGTAAAACTTTCCATGCCTTCAACATAACCACTTGCTTTATGTCGTCACAATCGTGCTGACTTAGCTTCATTTGCAGTAAAACAGCCCACACAAAACGCTCATAGTACTTCACAAAATCTTCCCAAGCTTCTTCGTCGTGACGGTCTCGAAGTTTCTGTAATAAGGTTAGTCTAGTCTGATTCATTTGTGATTATGCTTCCAAGCACTTACATTTTGTTAAGATTAAGCAGTGAGATAATAGTTCGAATCTTTATGAAAATCAATGACAGCCTTATGTCTCTATATGAGAAAGCCCATGATATGCAAGCTGAGAAGCTTTCACTTCTTGAGCAGATCTCTGCCATAAACCTGCGTTACTTAAATAAAAGTCCCGCTGGCGAAGGCGCCATGAAAAAGATTCTAAGCATTCGTGACGAGATCACCAGCCGTGAAGTTGCCATGGCCATTATTCGCGATGAGAATCCTACCGATGAGATCATTGAAAACTTTCTTCGCGAAGCAAAAATAACTGCAGCGCTCCAACACCCGAACATTGTTCCAGTCTATGACATAGGTATCAACCAAGACAAAAAGCCTTACTTCACCATGAAGTTACTCAAGGGCCATACTCTTGATGAGTTCATCAAAAATAAGCCATCTATTGTTGAGATAATCGATATTTTCAAAAAGATCTGTGAAGGTATGGCCTATGCACACTCTCGAGGCATAATTCATCTCGACCTCAAACCTGAAAACATCTACGTTGGTAAGTTTGGTGATGTACTGATCTGCGATTGGGGTTTAGCCAGAATTCTTTGTTCTGCTGATCTTGAAGAGATTCCTGCCGATGACGACTCGTTAGATGCTGCAGAAGTCAACCACATGACTTTAAACGGCCAAGTAAAGGGAACGCCAGGCTTCATGGCTCCAGAGCAAATGAGTAGTAAATCCTTTAAAGACCAACAGACAGATATATTTAGCCTTGGTGCTTTGCTTTACTTTATGCTTTCTGCACAAGCACCATTTCAAGGAAATACTTTCGAAGAAGTTCGCAAAAAAACACTTTCTCAAAGACCAAAAGCACCAGAGAATCTGCAGAAGCAAATACCTCTAAGTCTGCAAGCTATCTGGCTAAAAGCTATGGAAAAGAAACGTGAGCAGCGCTATAAATCGACCAATGAAATAATCACTGAGATAGACAACTACCAACAAGGTTTTGCGACTACAGCGGAAAAGGCCGGACTACTTCGACAACTGAGTTTGTTGATCATGCGAAATAAAGCCCCATTTCTAGCCGCTGGCATCATCACGGTGATCATCTTTGGCTCTCTTCTACTATTTATAAAGCAGCAAGAGGACAACTTTAAAATTGTCACAGGCAAAGAAAAAGCAGCCCGTGAAGCTCTCGAAAAATTTGCCGCAGAACGTACTGAAAAACTTAAAGTCCAAGAAGATTCTTCGCTGCGTTATTTTTTAAATGCTGAACAAATGTTTAGATCACTAAACTTTAAAGGCGCTCTAGCTGAAGTTGAGAAAGCCCTTCTTTTCAATCCAAACATGCAGCGCTCAAATGCTTTGAAGGCAAAGATCCTTCTCTCATTTTACCGAATTGAAGAGGCTATCGTTTTTTTTGAAAAAGCCGACCAGCACCAAAAAGGATTTTTTAGACCCTTAACTGACTTTTGCCTACCTAGGCTCAATCCTAAAACTGGCCGCTTAAACCACGATGACTACCTGACTCTAGTTTCTATGACGCCAGAGCCCAATACGGTCGTTAAGTTTATGATGGAGGATGTCTTTGCTCAAAAGATGCCGATCACAGAAAGAGTGCGACTCGTAAAAGAAATACTGCTCATACGAAACCCTGAGATAACTCAACTTAGCTTTGACTATGAGCACGACACTAGGACTCTAAGCTTAAGAAAGAATCCAACTTTGACAAACATCGACCCACTTAAGTTTCTTCCCATCAAACACCTCAGTTTGGAAGGGACTGCCGTGACTAGCTTAGAAAGGATCGAAAGAATTAAACTGAAAACTCTCAACATCTCAAAAACCTATGTTGTAAGCTTAGAAGAGATAAGTCGTATGCCGCTGGAATCACTAAATATTAGCCAAACTGGGGTTACGGATTTACTGCCACTAATGAAAATGCCTCTAAAAAAGCTTAACATTATAAAAACTAGGATTATGGACTTAAGTCCACTCGATGAAATTGAAAGTTTAACGGAACTAAAAGCTGATTGGGGAAAGTTTCCCAAACAGAAGAAAAAATTTATGAGGAAATAACTTGGCTAGTTACTACATAATGTTCTTTGGTGTGACCTTTTTTATCTTTGTCTTATACTTTGTTTTAAGCGTCATTTTGCGACACCTCAGCAATGAAAACGCTGCAATTCAAAAAAAACCTTTAGTCAAAATGGAAGCCACTGTCATTGATAAGTTTTTTGATGGTGAAGAAATAACCATTGGTGGTAGCCCTACCTTATTAATTAATGTGAAGCTCAAGCAGACCAATCACCAAATAAAACACTATGTCGAGCAAAAGCTTTACATGAAGTATGATATTGGTGATAAAATCGAAGTCTTTGTAAATCAAAATCGCGGTATAAAAATCTACCCGGTCGATGAATTAAAAGGCGTGGCTTAAGAAACGCTAAAGGCTTTCTGACCATTCTCTAGAGTTAGAGCTGAGAGGTCTTCTTTACTCATACCCAACTCAAAGGCAACTCTATCACGCACGTGAACGACATTTGCCGGTTCATTCCTACGTCCTCTCAAAGGAACTGGAGCGAGATATGGCGAATCGGTTTCGATCAGAATTCTATCTTTTGGAACAACCTTCAAACTGTCACGTAAGCTTTCGGCATTTTTAAAAGTTACGATTCCAGAGTAAGAGATATACGCCCCTAACTCAACAAACTTCTCGGCCCAGTGAGTATCACCAGTGTAACAGTGAATAACAAAAGGCTGCTCTCTTGGAATGAACTCTTTGATAAAATTGTAAGTATCTTCAAAGGCATCTCTACAATGAACTACTGCTGGTTTCTTAAACTCAGCTGAAAACTGTAGAAACTTTTGAAAAACTTCTTTCTGAAAAGTGAGGGTTTCTTCTTTTTGATCGTAGTAATAATCTAGACCTATTTCACCAACTGCGACAACACTGTCACTCTCGTAAAAAGGGCGAAATGCTTCAAAGTCTCCATCGAACTCATCAACGTTTAACGGATGAACTCCTGCGGTGGTAAAGATCTTGTTTTCTTCTGCAATCTTCAAGTTTCTATGCGAATCTTTGATAGTGCAGGAGATAAGGTTCATATAATCTACACCTGCTTCTCGAGCACGTGTAATAATTGCTTGGGCATCATCTTTATCATCAAGATGAAAGTGGGTATCATAAACTGTCATTAACGCCAACTAACTATGTATTTCGTTTTCAATTTTGGGACCTTTTGAGCTTTGTCCTTTAAATTGAAAAACTTGTCTGCGTCAACAGGGTCGATGTTTATTGCAACTGGACTTTCAGCTGGGTGGCCCACAGCTATCAGGGCAATTATTGTCTGTTCTTCTGGAAGATTCAAAAAGGATTTCAATATTTCTTCGCTAAAAGCGTGAATCCAAAACAAACCAAGCTGAGTCTGTAAAGACATGAGCGCCATATTTTGAAAGGCTGCACCGGCATCTGCATAGTCTGCATGCGAAGCCGAACCAGGAACTGTGACTGCTATATAAGCTGGCGGAGCAAACTTTTCATCTGTTAAGCCATCTTCACCATCAATAACCCAACCAAGAGAAGAATGTTGATAAACAAAGTCGACTTTAGCTGGATCCTGAACTACCCAGTAACGGATATTTTGGCGGTTACAGATAGAGTGTGAAAAACAAGCAGTTTCGATCAAGTTGAGTAAGCTCTCGCGTTCTACCGGCTTCTGCTTAAACTTTTTGATACTCCTGCGCTTCTTTATGAGATCGAGTAAATCCATCTGTAAACCTACTTAAGAGTTATCGTTGAAGGCGTCACATTTACCAAGCGGATCTCAGGGTCTTTACACCAGAAGTGAACTTTAAATTCACCTGTTTTGCGGTCAACTATCTCAATAAAAAGCTTAACGTCTTTCTCTGGGCTCAATTTTGCAATAGCCTCTGGAGAACCACTCACAAAAGCAAAGGCATTTCCTACAGCTTGGATGTTCTGGTTCGCCGCTATAGCAACTCCTGTATAAAGTGGGTAAACCTGCTGAACTGGCAAATTTTTTTCAATCAGCTTTTCTTCAAGCTCTACATAAGCGGTGACATTATCATAGTTCACTTGAACGCCTTCAGGTACATTTATTTTAGTCGTGATCCTAAAGTCGCTTTTTCGACTTGAGTCGATGAAAATCGCGTTTGTATCTACATAACCTATGTTTCTCAAGCGACGCGATGGGCCTTTTATAACAACTCTATCTGGCTCTGCTTTCGGTTCTTGCCTAAGCTTAAACCGAGAACTCAAACGATTGTTGTAGCGCAAGCGAACGTTCACTTCTTTTTCTTCGATATTATCGATGTCGACATTTATCGTTTTAGTCGCAAGGTTTTCTACAGATAAGCCCGTTGGAAGTTTTATATCGAGCTCCTTAACACGTAACTCGTTCATTCCTGGACGTAGTTTTTCGGTGATATTTACGGTCACTTGTATGTCTTTACTCTCTAAAGTGTTTAGAACTTTTCGAGGACCACGAATTGAAACCGTTATCTCTGGCTTAAAGTTTGAAACTATAACCTGGCTGCTCGAACCTGGAGATACATCTACCTTCACATTTTTAAAGGTTTCCACTTCTGAAACATGTTGGTTAACAAAATACCAGATAAGACACGCAAAGAAGAGTGCCGTTAATTTTCTTGGCATATCATCCGTTACAAATACCGGTAGTCTGAAGTTCTTAAATAGACTCACCTTCGTCTCCTTCGGAAATAGCTTGCTTGATCTTCTCGACATTTCCTGCCAAGCCGCTTGATTTGCCTTTAACCAATAAGTTGTGGAGGTGACGCTCTATTCTGTCTCTATTTAGACCTCGCGCTAGACGACCTCTGTAAGCTAAACTCACTGTTCCCGTTTCTTCGGAAATGACGATACAAACACAATCTGTTTCTTCAGTAACTCCAACACCAGCTCTATGTCTAGTACCGAGTGATTTTGCCAAAGTCATATCTTGTGTGAGAGGGAAAAAGCAACCTGCAGAGTGAATCACGCCCCGCCTCAAAATCACTCCACCATCATGTAAGGGAGTGTTCGGGTAAAAGAATGTCGTCAATAGTTCTTTACTCATCTGGGCACCAACAAAAACTCCAGAGTCAGCTAAAAAGCGCATACCTATTTCACGTTCTACTGCAATCAATGCACCAATTTTGCGGTCAGCTAAAAAGAAAATTGCATCAATTAATATCTGAATATTTTCTTTTTCTTTCTGCTTAGACTTCAACAACATCGTGTTGCGAACACCGAGTTCTGCAAAAGCACGCCGTATCTCTGGCTGGAAAATAATTAAAATAAGTAGAGCTGCAAAAGCCCACATCTGACCAATAAGCCAACCAACAACCTCAAGTTTGAGTAAAGTTGCAATCAAAGTAAGGAATATGCCGATTATGGTAAAGCCAGCAAGAATAGGGGCTCCACGAGTTCCTTTAAGGAATAGAAGGACAAGGTAAATGATCGAACTGAGCAAAAAGAGTTCTATGATGACTTTAAAAGCACCAAATAAAACCCAAAGATAATCAATCGAAAATTCCACAAAAACTCATGAGCTAGAAGTTAGTTTTTTCTTATAGAGCGCATCCTATTTAAATAAGTGCACTAATATAATTTTAAGCCTTTTAAAAATCATTGCAATTGCTGTGCTCGTTTATGCGTAGTTAAAAAGAAACTTTTTTGTGATTTATAATGAAATCCTTAGTTTTTTGTAAAAAAATTTCCAATCGTCACAAAAATCAATTAGCTTAAACCATAGAATGAACAAAAAGAGCTTGTTAAATGATCGGTGCAATTGGCAGTCCACTAACTCCTACTGAAAGAATTGAAGTTGGTTTTCAACAGATTTCTTCTGGGAAAAAGAGCCCTAGTTTCACCAGCCCTGCAGTTCTTGCAATAGGTCAAAAACTACTCAATAATGCCTCGTTTGCTTCGGCTAGAAATAGCAATGTCGTCAACGAAATAAGTATGAGTCAAACTCGATCTGCATTTGTTCAAAGTAGCCACGACACGGTAGGCCGCTTAAGTGAACTTTCAGTCAAAGCAAATAGCGGAATGCTCTCTGCACAAGACCGTGAAGCTATTCAAATAGAAGCTAACGAGCTCACTAAACATCTGCGTTCCAACATGGAAAACGCTAGCTTTAACGGCAATAAACTTTTAGATGATTCAGACTTTTCTGACATGGTTAGTTCTTTTGAAGAAATAGACTTAACAACCCAAGCCGGAATCGAAAACGCTGGAGATGTTGCCAAGGATGCCATAGATATGCTTTCACAAAAACAAGCTACTCTCGGTGCTGAACAAGGTATACTCGAGCAACAGTTTCGCGCCAATCTTGAAGAAGAAGCCAACCTACTAGATGCTGGTAGCCGCATGACTGATGCTGACATAGCTCAGGTCTTTAGCCAACTAAGTAGCGACACTATTTTATCAAACGTTTCAACCGCCATGTCTGCACAAGCGGCAAACCTTGAAAGCTCAACGGTCTCTGCCCTCCTAAGTTAATTACTGGATTTTCTCCAACTCCAAATCTATAATTATGTAGATTTAATCGGAGTCATCGTGTTCAGTTATAAGAAGAAACTTGTCATTGCCAGTATTACGATCCATGCTGTTTTGCTGACAGCCGGGTTACTTTACTGGCTCCTAAATGCTCCTCCAGAATCAAAGAATCCAAGCACAAGTGAGACAAGTTCTTCACAGTCTCAAAGTGAAGCAACTTCACCCAAAAAACTTGAAGATATAGTTAAAACTAAAAAGCGACCAACAGATGAACTTGAGCCATGGGACGTAGAGCCTGAGCAGGTTAAAGAAGCGCTAAATTTAGCTATTAAGCAAAATACCAAAACGACTGAAGAAAACCTCGGTGACTTTGATGAAAAGTTCGATGAACTCGCTAGAACCTCTGTACGCGACGTAAAAAAAATCGCCGACTTCGTAGCGTCTTCTGCAGGTGCAACTGTAACACCTCGCTCTAAAAAGCCTCTTACCGAAGTTAGCCTCAAAAACCCTATCGACCACAATTCTGTCAAACTTGGTGACTATGAAGTAAATGACAAAGGAGAGTACACTCTTATTTACATAGACAAGAACAATGTTTTCCTCAAAGATGGCCCCTACCCTTATAATGAAATTGATGAATCTCTAAAAATTAGGCTTTCATTGATTAAAAGAGGTAAAGAAAACAAGAAAGTTCAAATATTGCTAGATACAACTGACTCACTACTCGATGCCCTAAACCCTCCTCAAGAGAAATAAACTGAGACAAGGTAAGAATATTTACGTTTTTAACTGTGACACACAATTACCAAAAGTAGCACTGGCACTCCAACTTAATTTTTTATTTTTATTTATAAAATACTCATTATAAATAAGATATGACTATATTTAAAAACATGGAACATCTACTGCTATTAGATAACTACAAATAAAGAAAGCAACATACAATTAGTGGACCGCCCTTTCCACTAATTAGCTTTCTGGATTGAAAGAGATAAATAAGTGTTTCCCTTTCACTTATTTACACTCACTCCAACTCGCTCCTGAAGGTTGCCCTTCCTTCAGGAGCTTTTTTTTGGACAATCCATGTCACACTCCCCAAAGAATAACGTGACATAAAAGTCTCAAAGAAAAGACATAACAACTCCGCCTATACCTCAACTTTATTTTGTAACTTCATTTAACTTAAAGATTTGAAGTTTAACTCTTGACTTTAGGTATGGGAACTGCTAATTTAGATATATAGAAGGTAACATACGGTTGATGGACTGCCCTTTCTGTTAACCAATGCCTTCTATGGATATAGATAACGATAAAAAACACCTCCCTTTGTTTTTTATCCGACTCACTCCAACCCTCGTCCTTGGAAGCTGCCCTTCTTCCAAGGACTTTTTTTTTTGCCCAAATTCGACGAACTCTTCAAAGTAAACATATGTGTCACTAAAGTCACACTAGTGACTAACAGTGCACACTTCAGGCAATATAAGAGCGCCCAAAAAAGACCCTAAAATTTAATTTGAATTTTTAAACTACTTACAGTAAATAACTTATGCCACAATAAAATCAAATGGTTCGACAACTGCTCATAGTATATCACGAAAGCATCCTACGGTTAGAAGACCGCCCTTTCTTCTAACCGCTTTCTGGATATAGACAAGCTTAGAAGCGTCTCCCTTCGCTTCTAAGTAGACTCACTCCAACTCGCTCCTGAAGGTTGCCCTTCCTTCAGGAGCATTTTTTTTGCCCAAAAAAAATGCTGCCACAAAAACTGTGACAGCATCTAAAGTGAATTAATGTTAAAGCTTAATAGTCTTCTAAAACGGCCGGATCGTTCTTCACTCGAAAAACCTCCATTAACTCTGCTAGTTTTGAAGTCTCAAAATCTATTGCCTTAACTATTTCATTGATTCTAACCAACTCTAACTCATGTGGCTCACCATCTCTAAAGGCAAGGTCTGCCATATTAGAAACAAGCATCAGCTTTTGGGAATCATTAAAATCTTCTTTGATGATAGTTAATATTTCATCAGACACATGCTTTTTAAAGTTAGTAATACACATCGAAAGTAAGTCTGTATTGCTTATAACCATCGACAAGTACTCTAAATCTGTAGAAGTGATGTTGTTATCTTGGTCTGCCATCTGATCAATCAGCAATGTCCCAAAAAGGACAGTCCTTGGTAAATCCTTCTGGTCGACTTCTCGTATGTCCGGTACGTAGTGAATATCATCTTCTGAGCTGGCTTCCACTTCCTGCTCTTCTTCTACAGCACCTTCATCAAACTCTTCTTCATCCAAATGAGCGATGTAAACTTTCCAAGTATTAATGAACTCAACTACAGCATCTGCATTTGCTTCTGGAAACCACATACTGTACGCTTTTTCTTCTGTCAGAAAGCGAAGTACTATCAACTCTTCATTGTCATCTTCTACTTCACCAACAAGGTCAAGAACTTCAGAATTCTCTAACTTAACTAGATTGTAAACTGTCGCTGAGTCTGGCTTCCAAAGAAGAACTAAGAGTTCATCAAAGCCTATTACATAAGCCTCTCCACGTGAATTCAGGCTACTGTGAGGGCTTCTTAAGAATAATCTTGCAGTCTCTGTTATATCGTGGCGCTCGAGTTCATCAACTAAATCCTCGCTTAACTGCACCGCTGGGAGAAGTTGACTTTGGAGCACATTCTCTTGAGTAAAAGAATGACTAAAAGTCCCGTAAGGAACATTCTTATCCTTCTTATTGAAATTTCTAAAGCGCTTGAAACGACTGCAGGGCATACTCGTCTCATCGGCAAAATATAAGTCGTACATAAAATCAACTTCCTCATTTCTTTACTCTTAAGAGTATATAATAACCACCATAACTGATTCAAGATAACATAAGTGACAAAAATTACTGCTGTGCTCAATCAGAATGATTTTAAAATAAGTTAATATTTCTCAAAGCTAAACATAAATTTTTCTTGCAAAAAATAATTTCATGTATGACTATTCAGAAAAATATAGGTTGTGTGTATTTATGAAAATTGTATTATCCCTAGCTTTACTATTTCTTGTTGGCTGCAAAAGCTCAAACTCTCTTTACATCTCACCAGGTGAAATGAGCCTAAGCCAAGCACAAGAAAAAATTCGCTTCCTCAAAAAAGAAGGTTTCTATCCAAAAGAAGGTATAACCATAGAAATTGATGAAGGCGATTACTTTTTAGAGTCCCCTATTCAACTAACTCCGCTAGATAACGGAACAAGTGACGCCCCAGTGAAGTATAAAGTTTCAAATCCTTCTGAAACAAACTTTTATGCAGGCAAGAAACTAGCAAGCTTCGAAGTCTATAAAGATGGACTATGGAGAACTAAAGCTAACTGGAAGTTTCAACAGTTATTTATTAATGACAAACGTGCCGCAAGAGCAAGAACACCAAATAAGAGCTTTTTCAAAATGACGGGCGTCAAAGAAGAAAAAAGCTCCATGAAGGGGATGACACACAAACAATCTGTTAGCCTCAGTCCAGAAGCCGTAAAAAGCCTACCGACTAAGCTTGGCACGGCCCAAATCATCATCCTACATAAGTGGGACAATACACGACGTCTTATCCATGAGACTGCAACAAATCAAAGCCAACTGACTACTCATGGCGGTAGAATGAAGCCATGGAACAGCTGGAAAAAAGATACTCGCTTTTACCTCGAAAATTATTTTGAAGCTCTAGACAGCCCGGGAGAATGGTTCCAGGATCAAGATGGTTGGGTCTACTACAAACCTCAAGAAGGGCAAAAAATCTCTGATACTGTAGCTTTTGCACCAACTTCAGAGAAGTTTTTAGTCATAGAAGGAAATGCTAAGTCTAAAGAATTTGTTGAACACATAGAACTTGAAGGCTTTAACTTTGCTTACTCTGCAGCAAATGTGCCTGCAAAAGGCTTTGAACCTTCTCAAGCTGCCTTCCCGATTGATGCAGCAGTTCAAATCAACTACGCTCGAAACATTTCTATAAAAAACTCGTCAATCAGACACTATGGTCGTTATGCTCTATGGATGAAAGACGGTTGCTCAAACATAACTATCGACAAGTGCTTGATAGAAGACGGAGGTGCTGGCGGTATTCGCATTGGTCCAAGTCACAGAGGTAAAGTTAAAGACAGAACTCAAAATATAACTGTGAATAACTCCATCATTCGCGATGCAGGACATATCTTCCCTTGTGCAGTTGGATTATGGATAGGCCAA
Source organism: Lentisphaeraceae bacterium (assembly GCA_021232515.1). Taxonomy (GTDB): domain Bacteria; phylum Verrucomicrobiota; class Lentisphaeria; order Lentisphaerales; family Lentisphaeraceae; genus JAKVBD01. The sequence goes on along the minus strand of JAJPOQ010000040.1, from coordinate 536 downwards.
AGTCCAAACAACAAAGTCACTCACAACGACATCGGCAACCTATTTTATTCTGCTATTTCAGTCGGTTGGACTTGGGGTTACGGTCCATCCTATGCCCAAAATAATCTAGTTGAGTACAATCATCTTCACAATATTGGCAAAGGCCTCATAAGTGATATGGGCGCAGTTTATACACTGGGAAATGGCAAAGGTACTAGAATTCAAAAAAATATTATCCATGACGTCAACTCATACTCTTATGGTGGTTGGGGACTTTATACAGATGAAGGAAGTACTGAGATAGATATGTCACAAAACCTAGTTTACCGCACGAAAAGTGGTGGATTTCATCAACACTACGGCAAAAATAATATTATTTCTCACAATATTCTTTATGATAATATCAAACAGCAGGTTTGTCCTGCCTCATTTAGAAATCCGCAATTGAGATTTTGTTAATTTGAGTTTTTATAAATCAAACGGAGAACAAAATGTCAGAGAATAAACGCCCTTACCTTAGTGCAGAAGATAAAGTTTCAGCAGTTAAACGTCACCTT
>JAJPOQ010000005.1 GCA_021232515.1 Lentisphaeraceae bacterium | reverse complement strand
CTGGTATTGTTCGCAAAATCGAAAGCTTCGGTATTTTTGTAGACCTCGGTGCAGTTGATGGTCTTGTGCCAATGGGTGAAATAAGTTGGGATCGCAACTTTGATGTAGATGTACTCGTGAAAGTTGGTGATGAAGTAAAAGTCATAGTTCGCAAGTTAGACTGGGAAAGAGATAGAATTGTTCTTAGTCTTCGCGAAGCAGCTGGTAGCCCTTGGGATAAAGTTGATGAACTTGAAAGTAACGTTGCCTACAAAGGTGTAGTTACTCGAGTTGATAGTTTTGGTGCTTTTGTTCAACTGCCAAATCTTCTTGAAGGTCTTCTTCATGTTTCTAAGTTTGGTTTAGGTCGTCGAATCAATCACGCAGCTGAAATATATGCTGAAGGTGACGAGGTAGAAGTATTTGTAACAGATATAGATGTTGAAGCTCGTAGACTTTCTCTAAGTGTTGAAGATGAAGAGCACGAGATAGAAACTCACGATAAGTCAGGTGTTCCAACTGGGCACTCAAATGCCGTGAAAGTTGGCAACACAGTGCCAGGTAAAGTTGACGGTATAAAGCGCTTCGGAGTTTTTGTTAAGTTAAACGATCGTAAGAGTGGCTTGATTCATGTTAGTACTTTGGATCTGCCGCCAAATGGTGATGCTCTTAAGTTTTTAACAAATAAGTTCCCAATGGGTTCTGACCTTGAAGTTGAAGTTCTTCACATCGAAGATGGTAAGATTTCTTTGGCTCTTCCAGGTACAAGTGCTGAGTTTGAGAGCAGAGAGTCAGTTAGTAACTTTATGAAGAAAAATAGCTCCAACTCATTTGGTAGTCTCGGAGATGTTTTTGGGGACATCAGTCTTTAGGTCGATACTTTTTCCAGAAGGTGGCAGGTGTCATATCATGCCACTGATCGGAAAGGCTTTTTAGGTTTAATTCTTTTAGATGGTGGTAGTCGTCTCTGCCTTCAGGGACGGACAAGTTGTTTAGAGTTTTGATGCTTGATATGGGCTCTAAACTTCTTATTGACCAACATTGATAAAGCTTCAAGTATTTCAAATTTAGCTTTTTCAAGGCTCTTATATCTTTCGTAAGTATGCGGTTTGCTGTGAGGTACCTTAAATCCTTACAGTATTGTAGAGCAGATATATCTTGGATTGGGTTAAAGGATATATTCAAAACTTTCAAGTTTGGTAATTCCTTTAGCTTTTCTAGACTCCTAACTTTATTATATGGCACTTCTAGCGTGTGGAGTTGCTTACTATTAAGTAGCTCTAAGCTTTTGGTGTTGGTCGTACTTATTTTTAATTCTTCCAAATTTGTACATTTTGAAAGCCCCTCAAGACTCAAATAAGCTAAGTTTGCTACACTGAGAGATATTAGTTGTGGAGAACAGATTGGCTCGATTTGTTTAATCCTAGTATTGGAGGCAGTCAATATTTTAATAGGTTGACCTTTTAGTGCCTCTAGAGAGTCTATGTGAGTATCGCTCGCATGGAAAACTGTTAATTGGCAATTCTCAAGACCTTCTAAGCTTCTTATGGATGTATTTGAGATATTTAGGTTATTTAGTTTATTAAGAGACTTAAGCGGTCTCAGGTCTTCGACAAAAGTAGCTGCGATATTTAGGTGTCGTAGTCGAGTCATTTTCCCTATTGATTCTATACTCCTAATTGGACTTCCAGAAACATTTATAAATTGTACTTTTGTCGTCTTTAGTATGTCCAAGTTACGGATCTGAGAGTTTGCTGCTCGGAGGTTAATAAGGCTTTTAGCTCTTATACCAAATAATGCCTCTATACGAGTGTTTGATATATCTAAATGCTCAAGAGGAAGTTTTGCCGCGTTCTTTAAATTGGTGATGGGGGTGCCATTTATATGTAGTCGTGTTATTGGCAGGTCAATAATTGGCTCTAGGGAAGTTACTTTAGTATTGCGAATGTTTAAACTTTCTAATTGTTTGCCTTTGAGGTCCTCTAGTGTGTTTAGATCACAGTCATTTACTAGAAGACTTTTTAGAGGCATTTTCCTGACTGCTGAAAGGTTGGTGATTTTGGAGCGACGAATAATTAATTCCGTAATGGGCATACTTTGAAGAGGCGAAAGGTCGTATAAATTTTTATCGTTAATCTCGACGGTAAATAAACCGTGGTTAATTAAAATTTTGAATTTGTTGGGGTCACGGATAAGACTGGAGAATCCAGTTTTAGAAAGCTTTTTGATCCAAGTATTTAATAAGTAACTGTCGTAGTTCGGGTCGAGTATAAGTTTTTCTAGTACATGTAGTGCTTCTGGCGTTCGATCACTGTTAATAAAATGCTTGTAGAGTTCTTTGTAGGCAGCAAGGGAGTCTTCGCCTTTAAGTTTTTTGCGTACTTTTAAAAGAAGCTTTATGTCTGCTTCAGCCTGCTTTGAGAATTTCGGTACAGTGGTAAGCTTTTTTAAGGCAATATGAGCAGATTTGAAGCTTTCAAGAGCCATCAAAATCCCTGCTTTAAGGTAAATTGCTCGATGCATATCTTCTTGAAGGCTTATAGCATAGCTTAAGTTTTGTAGTGCCTTCTTGAAGTTTAGGTTTTGTCGTAAGTTTTCCGCATTTTCATAAAGGACTGGAGTGCTGAGTATGAGCTCTGTTATCTTATGGTTAAGTTCTTGAGACTTCTCTTCGACATTATGCGATTGTACTTCGGCTTCTTTTGCGAGCTCAAGAGCTACTTTCGCTTCAAATTCTGCTTGGTTTTGTTCTTTCAATATTTTACTGACAGATAGACTCGCAAAGAAAATAATTATGATGATTGATCCAAAAAATGTCATAGCAGTCTTTTTGTGTCTTAACATCATTTGTCGATAGGTTTTAACGAGACTTGCTTGTTCTGCTTTGGGGATAAAGCCAGAGAGGTATGCTTCAAGGTCATACTTAAATGCATTTATCGAGTCATACCTTTTGTCAGGATCTTTGTCTATTGCTTTTTGGGTAATGGCAATTAAAGAGTTTGGTATCTTTCCATTTTTAAAATGAGGTAGGTGCTCGTACTCATTGAGATTTTTAATTGATCCTTTATTAATTTGTCGAATGAGTTCTTTGACATCTTCTTCTTTGAATGGATTATCTAAGGACAGAACAGAGTAGAGTATGGCGCCAATCGAGTAAACTTCACTTTTCTCGTCAGCATGGCCAAATATTCTTTCTGGTGGCATGTACTCTGGAGTTCCAACTAAACAATTATTTAGAGAAAGGTTTAGTCCATTTCGAGATCGCAATGTATTTATTTGAGTACTTTCAAGAAAGCGTTCTACGTCTGCAGGAGTGTTTTGAGGAGAAGCTTTTTGCTGGTCTTTACTTAGTATTTTTGCTAAGCCCCAATCAACAATGATAACTTCGCCGTATTCTCCAATCATGATATTCTCAGGCTTTAGATCTCGGTGTAAGGCTCCACGTGAGCAAGCATAGGCCATGGCATCGCATATCTTTAAAACTATTTTTAGAAGTCGGCTGTAAGGATACTTACTTATATAGGCGGCATCATTATCTTTGATTTTATTTAAGATGTTTCGGAGGTTATCGCCATTTATATGTTTCATGGTGTAGAATGGAACGTTCTCTTCATTTACTCCGTGATCGTAGATAGGGATGATGTTTGGATGCTCCAATTGAGCTGCAATCTGGGCTTCTTCAGTAAATCTTATGACTGTTTCTGGATCAGAGAGAAGGTCCTTATGAAGAGTTTTGACGGCGACTTCTCGGTATGACGTGAGATCCTTACAAAGTGTGACTGTTCCCATGCCTCCTTCTCCAACTTCCCGGATATGAGAGTACTTTTTGTTAAGCTTAAAAGTACTGAGAATTTTCTCCTTTGTGGCATTTGGAGTTGTTTCTACGTGACTTACGTTGTCATCTTCAGGAATGACCTCGGTTTTATTATTCATTTATAAACTCCGAGTAAAAGCTATTCTTTGGAATGTAGTTTTGTATTCCTGGCTTAGATATTTCTTGTAAGCTGTTAAGCTTTTTTAACAAAGGGTAGTCTTTGAAACTGTTAGATACTCCAATAGACTTTAAGCGGTAAAGTTTTGAAATGGGCTCGAAGTTTTTAATTTTATCAGAGCCTTCAAAATTGAATTCTTCTATGGGTTTATTGATGAGTGGCCACAAGTTAGTAATTTTGGTGTTTCTCATAATAAAAGTTTTTAATTTCTTGAGAAAGCTGATAGTTGATAAGTTTTCAATGCTTGTGTTGCTTATATCTAAAAAGCTTATTGGCATGCCATTTAGAGGGCTTATGTCGTCAACTTTGGTGTCGACTAGTTTCAGAGACTGAATCAGTTTTCCTCTTAAGGCTTCTATATTTGTGACTTTTGTTCTTGAGAGATTCAAGTCTATCACTGGTTGGTTAATTAGCTCGCTGACATCTTTTATAGGATTGATAGAAAGGTTTATTTTGCTTGCTTTGCAGTATTCAAATATTTGTAAGTCCTGTAAATTACATTCGCTAAGTGAGATGGATGAAAATGATAAGCTCGTCAGTGCATCATAGCTTTCAAAACGACATTTGTTGATCGAAAGACTATCTATGTCGGCAGTTTCTAATCCATTGAAATCTTTGAAGTTATTTTCATCTAAGATGAGGGTGGTGATGTGAACCCCGCTTAAGTCAGGAGGTGAGGTTAAACCGCAATTAGTTAATTCTAAGAGACGAATGTTATCATTGCTGAATGAGCAAGGATTTAACTTTGTGTGACTCACCCTTATGGAAGACACAGGAGCATGCCGAATTGGCGATAGGTCTGTTATAGAAGTGTGATGAGCTCTGAGAGTTTTGATTGGCATATTGCGGATAGGTTCGAGGTCGGTTATGCCTGTTCTAGAAATGTACAGAGACTCTAAGTATGATTTTTTGATCGGTGCTAAACTACTTACTTTTGTTTCTTCGATGTCGAGGTGTTTCAATGGAGCGTCAATCAGCAACTCCAGACTTTTGATTTTCGTTTTATTGGCAATAAGTGTGATGAGCGATTTTGTTGGCAAGTAGTTGAGGGAGTGAATTTCAGAGTTAGAACAGTAAAACTCTTTGATGTTTAGTCTTTTAATCGGCGCTAAGGTTTTAACTGGCGTATTCGATATATCTAGAGATCGTAGAGAGTGGGCCTCTCTTAAAGGTTTAAGCAGCTTTACTTGGGTGTTTTCAATGGATAGTCTTTTGAGCTTGCTCACAGGAAGGTATGTTAAGTCTTTGATTTTTGTTGATGTAAGATTTAGTTCCCTTAATGGCAAATGTTGAATTGGCTCAAGGTTTGAAATTGGCGTATTTTTAGCATGGAAAAGGTTAAGTGGTAGATTTGTTAGAGGTCTTAGATCCTGGACAAGAGTGTCATTTATTATAAGATCTTTTAGTGGCATGCCTTCAAGAGCATCTAGGTCTGATATGGGATTGTTACTTAAGTTTATTTTTTTGAAAGGAAGTCCTCGAAGGAGACCGATATTCATGATTTCTTTATTCTCTAGGTTAATAGTGAGAAAACCATTTTGATCAACGGTTAAATGGTGACGTTTGACGTCATTGAATTCAGTTCCTTTAAAGCTTTCCAAAATGACGCTAACTAGATTGTTGCTTATGTCTAGCAACTTTTTATTGTAGATGGCGGCGTCGATATCTCTTTTACTTTTGATAGAAAGTGTTCTGAGTTTGATAAGGTGTCTTGGTTCAACTTTTTTAGTTGATTGCATAGTACTGCAAAAATCATAGATCTCTTTGTAGACCAGATACTTCTCATCATGCTTAAAAAGTTCTCTGAAAGTTCTAACAGCTTGGGAAAATTGATTGTTAAGTATGAGCAAGAAAGCTTTGTCTTTGATGAATTTATCTCTGCTATCGAGCTTTATAGCGGTTTCAATTTCATTGAGAGCTTTTTTGTAGTCGTGATTTTTTAAAGAGTTGTAGCTCGATTCTGCAAACTGTGAACTCAGAGACTTTAGTTCATTTATTTTGTCTTGAATGAGACTAGTGTTTTTATCCAGTTCTTTTGACTTGAGATTTATAACTTGTCGCTTGTTGAGGGCGTTGTTTTTGGCGATGTCGAATAAAGTCTGCTGTTCTCTGAGACCCGTAATGTATGAGTTGTAGATAAATATGAGAACTATGGCAGCTCCAAGAACTACGCAGCTTTCGGTTTTATGTCGTTTGATTGAAAGCCAAAGTGTATGGGTGAGACTTGCTTCTTCGGCATTAGTTACAAAGCCTTCTTGCCAAAGTGAGATCTCGTTCTTTAACTCTTTGATTCTTTGGTAGCGAAACTCTCTATCAGGGTGCAGAGCTTTCATGGCTATGGCACTCAGAGCTTTAGGGACCTTGCTGTGTGGTATGTGATAGAGCTTTTTATTGTATGATGCCGGTTCTTTTATATCGCCATCGATTATCTTATCAATTATTTCGTCGATGTCATTTGAGTCAAGAGTTTGATTCAAAGTGAGAATATTGTATAAGATTCCACCCAGAGCATAGATCTCGCTGACTTCATCAGCCTGGCCAGTAAACCTTTCAGGCGCCATATAGTGCGGAGTTCCAACGATGGTTTTATGCATGGATAGGTTTATGTCGATGTTATCTCTGATGGAGTCGACATTTTGAAGTTTACGGATGATGTTTTGTGTCTTACTTGGATCAATGATTTTTTCTGGTGCAAATGATCGAATCGAGTCAGATTCAAAACTATTCTTTTGGTCAATGCGCTTTGCAAGGCCCCAATCAACTAGATAGATTTCGCCGTATTCGCCGATCATAATATTTTCAGGTTTTAAATCTCGGTGAATTATATTTCGACTACAAGCATATGCCATGGCATCGCAGACTATTTGAAATATCTGGAGTAATCTTGAGAGTGGAAATTTATCAATTGTCTCACTGTCGTTGTTTTTTATTTCGCGTAGGATTTCTTTAAGGTTTTTTCCTTTGATGAGCTTCATCGTGTAGAATATTCTGTCTTCAGAATCGACACCTATGTCGTAGATAGGGATGATGTTTGGATGCTCAAGTTGTGACGTTATTTGAACTTCTTCGGCAAAACGCAAATATGCTTCGGCGCTACTGCACTCTTTGTGAAGTGTTTTTAGAGCAATAACTCTGTTGCAGTGAGTGTCGACAACTTGCTCGACACTTCCCATGCCACCTTCGCCGATTAATTCGTGCTCAGAGTAACAGTCTGCGTCTGCTAATTTAGAGAGGATTTCTTCCGAAACTTTTTGGATTGAGTGCTGACTTTGAGGGTGATCGTGGATAGTCTCTGTGTTGAGGACTATTCGCGTCGTATTATTTTTAGATAAATCTAGTTTGTTGTCAGACTCTGGCATTTATATTCCTATTAGAAACCTAATAGAAATATAAACGCAAAATGTATTCCAGTAAAACTATTTAGTAAGTTCTACCTGTGTCACCACTTTTTGCTTTCTCACGAGCAACTTTGATGAGCTTCTTACCTTGTTCAGTTGGGTAGTCACTATTTACACATGCCGTACAAAGATCTTCCTTAGGTAGATCTAGTGCTTCAGGTACATCGTCAATAGATAAGTAACGAAGAGAATTCGCACCTAACTCGTGAGCCATAGCATCTAAGACTTCTTTAGGAAGGTTTGAGTTTGTTTCGTCGATGTCGATGTGTGTACGAGCAAAAAGCTCATTCAAGGTAGACATGTCGATGCCGTAGAAACAAGGACTTAAAATAGGAGGACAAGCAATTCTTAAATGAATCTCGCCAACTTCACCACGTTCTTTCATATCTTTGATGATGTGTCTAAGAGTTGTACCTCTTACAAGACTGTCTTCAACGAGTAGAACCTTCTTACCTTTAAGAACAGAAGGAAGTGGAGTGAATTTTTGTTGAACAATTGCACTGCGGTTGTTCGACTTGATGAAAGTACGGCCAACATATCTGTTTCTGAAAAGTCCTTCAACGACTTTGGCACCTAGAGCAAAACCCATAGCGTCACCGCAAGCTTTAGCTGTGTCAGGTACAGAAACAACGATTGTATTTTCGTCGATTTCTTGATCTTCAGAACGAGCAAGTATTTCACCCGCTCGAGCTCTTGCTTCATAGACGTTTCTGTCATCGATAGTCGATGCAACGTTTGAAAAGTAAATCCACTCAAAGAAACAGTGAGAAGTTTTTTCAGACTCGATGTAACGGTCGACTTTCACGCCTGTTTCATCAACCTGAATCATGCAGCCAGGTTCAAGAGTTTTGATGTTGCCGATACCGCGGTTCCATATAGCAACAGACTCACTTGCAAGATAGACAGCGTCCTCAGTTATAGCGTATGAAAGAGGCTTGAAACCATGTGGGTCACGAGCAACAATCAGCTTACCTCTAGCATCAATGAAAGCGATAGTGTAAGCACCATCTAGCTGTTGAGCTAGTTTATTGAAAATGTGTTTGTAGTCGATCTCTTTATGCTGTTCTTCGCAGATAGCGATTTCGCGAGAAAGGAAGTGCATGAAGATTTCAGTGTCGGAGTCAAGACTTATATGGTAGCCTTTGTTTTCAACCAACATTTTAGTGAGTTCATTGTGATTGGCAATGTTACCATTGAAACAAAACGAAAACCACTTGAAAAGTCTACCATGAACACGTTCAAAAGGTTGAGCGTAGTTGACGTCATCTTTACCACAAGTTGCATAGCGAACATGACCGATGGCAGCACAGCCACTCATGACGTGTTCTATCTCTTTTGCATTGTGAGCATCAATTGAAAAGGCTTCTTTTACCTGTCCAAGAGCCTTGTAGTTCCTCAAAATATGAGGCCTTTTCGGGTCAAATGTGGTAATGCCCGCTGATAGTTCTCCGCGGTTTTGCATGTCCTGAAGCATGAGTGGGATGTAAGAACTCATGTCTCTGTCTAGGTCAGGCTTACCGTTTTTTAGTGCGTAAACAGCAGCAACTCCGCATTCATCTTTGGGCTTCATAAGGTCAGGTTGACTCCGTGTGTCGAATTATTGATCGCTTAAAGTAATCATGTTCATGGTTTAAGGCCTCAAAGTTACCTTTAGGAGAATAAATGTCAACCGAATTTTTAATTTTCAGAAGAGTTCCTCTGGTTAGCACTTGATAATTCTCCTCATTAGATTCTTTTATGGCGCTTTTAAGTAAAAAAACAGAGCTTATAGAATAATGAACGAACTCGAAAATGTAAATATTGCTCAGGTTACAGAATTACCTGCTCCTGAGATTATTAAAAATGAATTGCCTATGAGTGATAGTGCTAAAAACACTGTTGCTGAAGGTCGTCGAGTTGTCTCAGATATTCTGGCCGGACGCGATAGTAGATTAATGGTCATCACTGGACCATGTTCTATTCATTCTTATGAAGTTGCTATGGACTATGCCAGACGACTGAGTCAGCTGCAGCAAGAAGTCCCTAACTTTTATTTTGTCATGCGCGTCTATTTTGAGAAGCCAAGAACAACAGTTGGTTGGAAAGGACTTATTAACGATCCGCACCTAAATGGAACATATGACATCCAGGAAGGACTTAAGCAGGGGCGTAAAATATTACGTGAAATTGCCGACATGGGCATCCCAACTGCAACCGAATTTTTAGACCCAATCGTACCACAGTATATTGGTGACCTTGTAACTTGGGCTGCAATTGGCGCAAGAACTACTGAGTCACAAACTCACCGCGAGATGTCTAGTGGACTATCTATGCCGGTAGGTTTTAAAAACAGCACTGATGGTAGTATCGATGTAGCTTTAAACGCAATAGAATCTAGCCGTAACCCTCAGAACTTCTTAGGGATTACCCAGCAAGGTAAAGCATGCGTACTTTCAACTAAAGGTAATCCTCTAGGTCATCTCGTTCTACGTGGTGGCGGTGGTAAGCCTAACTATGACGAAGAGTCAGTGAGAACTGCAGTTGTTAACATGAAGAAGCGCGATATAAACCCTGCTTTGGTTGTTGACTGCTCACATGCGAACTCTAACAAGGACCATGAACGTCAACCTATCGTTTTGGAAGATGTTATTCGTCAAAGAAAAGAAGGTCAAGATGCTATTCGTGGCGTAATGCTCGAAAGTAACATTGGCCCAGGTAATCAGAAGATTACTGAAAATCTTGAAGATTTAGTCTACGGAGTATCGGTTACAGACAAGTGTCTTGACTGGGCTGCTACAGACAAAGTTGTCAAAGAAGCTCACTCTAAAGTTTCTTAAGACATACTTTCTTTTTAAAGCCGCAACAGCTCAGCTGTTGCGGCTTTTTTTTGGTCTCAATAACATTATTTATAGTTGGTCTGAGCTTCAAAGTAATTCCTCCTCTTGTTTACAGCTTATTAAATTTATATCATATCGATTAACTGTTGTATTTTTTGGATAACAGTTAAAGACGAGGAGAGGGCTTTGGCCTTGGGTTCATTTAACTTAATTGCTGATTCATAAAACATGCTATATTTAATAATGTTTGCGCTCATAGGAGGGATGTTTTTCGCTCTCCGTCAGCATCGGCGAAGTATGCTATTTGCAAATGTCATACCGGCACATATTGCGGTACAGATATTTGGCGTATCGGTTGTTGTCGTAGCACTTTTGAAAATCCTGCTCATTTTCAGCTCGTCTACTCCCAAAACATTCAAAGCTGAAGAACGGAAGTCTGAAGAAGTCGCTCTTTGGTATCTTGGCGACTATCTCGGTAAAGAGTATGCCGGCAAGGTTATAACTGTCTTTATTGCCCCTCAAAAATACGCTGATCGAAATCAAGAAATTCGTTTGCGTGGTTTACGTGACGGCTTGGCTAAAAGAGTAGTGTTAAAAGAGGTTGTTATACCTACTCAGGAAAGAAGAGGAAGAAGGCCAGTACGACGTTATACTTACCAAAAACTAGATGAAGTGTTGATTGGGCACCTTGATACAGATGTGGTTTTACTTTTAACTGGTTTGCCAAGAGATTATTTCCAAATGGAGTTCTGGCGAGCACAAGATTTACCAGCAGTATACACCTATCGAGGAAATTCGATGGAGATCGATCTAGATCTTAAAGAAGGAAAGATTGACGGCTTTATAACGATGAACCCGAAGAAGCGCTTTAAGGGCTCTGAAGAGAATAAAGCAGAGAAGACGACAGAGTTTTTTCAGAAGTACTTTATCTTTGCAACTCAGGATAATATAGACTCCGTTATAGGTAGATACCCATCACTTTTTTATAGTCCACAAGACCTGAAGTAGAAGAGGGCCGAAGCCCCCTCCGAAAGACTTACTTCCAGTGTGTGAAATAAGGAAGGTTTTTAGCAGTCTCTTCGATTGAAGAAGCATTCGCTAAAAGTTCCGCAGTCACATCCCAAGAACCTTTAAGAAATTGTTCTCTTGGTCCATCAGCTAGAGTTACAGGGACTGTAACGTCACCAACTGTAGCAGTTTGTTGTTCAACTGAAACTGAACATTCTGCTTTCTTGTCAGCTTCATTTGCCGCCATAAGTTTTTCGATATTTTCTTTAGTCGCAATGACACAAGGTATTCCCATAGATACATTGTTGCCGAAGAAGATCTCAGAGTATGATTCACCAACGATAGCTTTTATGCCCCAACGAGATAAAGACTGAGGTGCGTGCTCACGAGAAGAACCACAACCAAAGTTTTTGTTGACGAAAAGGATACTTGATCCAGCAAATTCAGGCATGTCGAATGGGTGAGTTTCACCTTTCTCTGCCATTTGAGCTTTATCATCAGCAAAAGCAAATTCGCCAAGCCCTTCAAAAACTACGCATTTTAAAAAGCGTGCAGGAATGATTCTGTCAGTATCGATGTCATTTCCACGAACTGTAACACCGGTACCAGTAACTTCTTTTATAATTTGATCTGTAGACATAATGAATTATCCGATGTTAAAGATTTTACGAGCATCAACAACTTGGCCTTCAAGAGCACAAGCAGCAACCATAACAGGTGACATAAGAAGAGTTCTACCAGTTGAAGAACCTTGTCGACCTTTAAAGTTTCTGTTCGAAGATGAAGCGCAGATTTGATCACCAACAAGTTTGTCAGGGTTCATCGCTAAGCACATCGAACAACCAGCTTCTCTGAATTCGAAACCATGTTCACGGAAAATTTTGTCGTAGCCATGTTTTACGAGTTCAGCTTGGACACTTTGAGATCCAGGAACAATCAGAGCTTTAACAGACTCAGGAACTTTTTTGTCAGTTGTTTTGAGATAGTCGACGACTGCTTCAAAGTCAGAAAAGCGACCATTTGTACAAGAACCGATGAATGAAACGTCAACCTTCTTACCGATGATTGAGTCACCTTCTTCAAACTGCATGTACTCAAGAGCTTCACTTAGAACTTGTTGTTCTGTTTCAGGAGCTTCTGCGACTACTGGAACACTGCCGCTAACAGGAATAGACTGAGCTGGAGTTATGCCCCAAGTAACATAAGGCTCTATGTCGGCAGCATCGTAGACTACAACGTCGTCATACTCAGCATCTGTGTCAGAAGAGATAGAGTCCCAGTAGCTGACGGCTTCATTCCACTTTTCGCCTTTAGGAGCATACATACGTCCTTCGAGGTAATCATAAGTCGCTTGGTCTGGATTTACATAACCAACTCGAGCACCACCTTCGATAGACATATTACAAACAGTCATACGTCCTTCCATCGGCATGTTGTCAAAGACTTCGCCAGCAAATTCGTATGCGTAACCAACTCCACCTTTAACACCAAGTTTATTGATGATGTATAGAGCGACATCTTTAGCATAAACACCAGCGCCAAGTTTACCGTTTACTTCGATTCTTCTGACTTTAAGTTTAGCCATAGATAAAGTTTGAGTTGCTAGGACGTCTCTTACTTGAGAAGTACCTATGCCGAAAGCGATAGCACCAAAAGCACCGTGAGTAGAAGTGTGAGAGTCACCACAGCAAACAGTTATACCTGGCTGAGTTAAACCAACTTCAGGAGCGAAGATGTGGATTACACCTTGCTGACCACTGTCAACATTGTAAAATTTTATGTCGTGCTCTTTAGTGTTTTTCTCAAGTGCACAAAGCATTTCTTCAGCCATCTCGTCTTTAAGAGGACGTGACTGATCATCTGTTGGGATGATATGGTCAACAGTAGCGAAAGTTCTTTCCGGGTACTTAACTTTCCAGCCTCGATCATTTAACATCTCAAATGCTTGAGGAGAAGTGACTTCGTGAATTAAGTGTAGGCCAATCATCAGCTGGTACTGACCAGATGGCAATCTTTTTACGGTATGTCTATCAAAAACTTTATTGTATAGGTTCTTACCCATGAGTAAATATCCTCATTTAGCCACCTGGAGCGGCTATTACTATTTCGATTCTGTCATTATCTTTTAAAATTGTGCTATCCCAATGCTCTTTAGGGATAACCTCTAAGTTTACACATAGAGCTATGCCTTTACGTTCTGTCTCAAGTGACATCTCACTTAACAAACTTGTCAGGCTGCTTCCATCGTGAACTTCTTTTTCTCGACCGTTAACAGACAGTGTCATTTTATTGCTTTATTTTAGATAAAAAGTGCTTACAATAATAACCTGTGCGATGGGAACGACCAAACGAAGTTAAAACTTTTTCCATTAAAAATAGTTCTGTATTATTGTCTTTGAGCAGAAATGACATTTAGTATCGTTTATGGAATTTGATTTTTTCATGTTTTGGGAACTTATTTGTCGCACTGGTTTCCTATCTTAGTTACTAACAACAAGGCGTCTATGGCAACTCAAGAAACTAACATCACTTCTCTTGTCGATGAAGTTCGAAAAAAGCTGAGAAGTTACAAGTTGATTTTCAGTGTTCTTTTAGTCGTTGCTATTACTTCATTTGTATTGGTTGTTCTTGCTAAGCTAACTTCCCATTTTCAATTGCGTGAAGAACAAAGCTTTGCCCTTACATGTTTTACTCTTCTACCGGCAGCAATCTGGCTTTTTAAAGCAATCAAAGACTACTTTCAAAAGTTTGTTTCCAGACAAGACGTTGCTTTGAAAATAGAAGAGTCGACTCCAGATCTTATGGATTCTTACGTTTGTGCTATGGAGATCTCAGCCAAAGGTGGACCGAGTGGTGTTATCGAAAAAGCTCTACTTGATAAAGTTTCTACAAAGTTTTCTTCAGGTGAAATACAGAAAATAGTCACACCGAGTTTTCTTCGACCTTCAAATTTAGCCTTTCTAGCCATAGTGACACTTGCTCTAGGAGTTATGCTTGGCGGCAATCCGCTTATATCCGATTCTTTTGGTTTTCTTAAGTTTAAAGGAACTGGAGTTGCTACAGGCTTAAATGTTTCTCCGGGTGATGTAAATGTTGCCAAAGGCTCTGACTTAACTATCGTCGCTGAAGTAACCAAAGGCGACCAAGTTGCAACTCTAGAGTATGAGCAAGAGGGACGTTGGTTGCAATTAGCGATGATCCCAGAAGAGGGCAAGCTTACAGCAGTGATTTATGGAATCGAAGGTGATTTTAAATATAGAGTCATTACCCCGAAGTTCAGTAGCAGCACTTATACAGTTTCAACTTACTTGGAACCGGAAATAGAAAGTGTTGAGTTTGTTGTGACACCACCAAAGTATACTGGTAAGCCGTCTTTTACCGTTAAGGACTTTAAAAGCTTTGCAGTTCCAGAGAAGTCGATAGTTGAATTGAAATCAACGTTCAATAAAGATGTTAAAGCTGTTTTGACTCAAGATGGAAGTGATGTTTATACTTCGTCAAATTTTTCGTCTGAAATGTCTTTTGAAGTATCATTTGAAAAATCCGTTAAGTTACAACTTTCCATAATTGACGATGCAGACAACAAGGCTCAAACAGAAGAAGTCAAAGTCAATGTGGTTAAGGACATGCCGCCACATGTCGAAATAAGTAAGCCTGCGAAAGATCTTAAGAAAACAATATTTGATATAGTGAATCTCGAAATCTCCGCCTTGGACGATTATGGACTTACTGAAGTGAACCTTCATTTGGAATACTCCTTTGGTTCATCGGAAGTGATTCAACTTTTTAAAGGCGATAGCAACTCGTCGAGTAAAGAACAAAGTCTCTTTCAGGATTTAAATATAAAACAACTTGGTCTGAAAGAAGGCGATGTTGTGACTTACTATGTTGAGGCTTCAGATAATGCTCAACCAACTAATCAGAAGAGTAAAACGAAGATTTACTTCTTGGAAGTCCATCCAGATAAAAGCGATACAGAAAAGAAAGAAGAGGAAGAGTCAGAAGGTCAGGAAACTCAACTTTCTGTGAATGACTTAATTGCGACTCAAAAAGATCTCATTCGTCACTTTATAGATGTGAAGTCATCGTTAGAAATCGGTAAAGACGGTAAAGCAAATATCGCTTCTGCTGAGAAACAAGCTTTATCTACAGAGACCGCGACCCTGCGTTTAGAAGTACAGAAACGCAAAGATAAGCTGGAGGAAGAAGCGAAAAAGATGGGCGCTGATTTAGGTGTGATTGGCGAATACTTTACGAAGTCTATAGAGAGTCTTAAGAAGGGTGAAGGATTATTATCTGAGTCATTTCTTGTAAAAGCTATGCAGGAAAATAGTAAATCACTTTCTGAGCTTATCAAAATACAGATAGAGTTAGAAAAGAATTCTCAAAAGTCTCAATCGAAAAGTCAGCAAGAGCAGAAACCTCAAGAAGAGCAGCAACAGCAAGAACAAGAGCAGGAACGCTTGGCGGACATGCTCAAAAAACTTGAGGATCTCGAAGATCAACAGAAGGAATTAAATGATCAAATGAAAGAGATGAAGAAAGATGATCTTCAAGAACAAGAAGCAACGAAAGAGAAGCTTCAGGATCAGCAAGAACGCTTAGAGAAAACATCTGAGAGCCTTCAAGAACAACAGCAGCAACAAGCCTCAGAGCAACTTCAGCAAGCATCTCAGCAGATGCAACAGGCGTCTCAACAGATGCAGCAAGGTGAGTCAGGTCAGGCTCAGCAGTCATCTCAACAAGCCGAGCAGAAAATTGAGAATGCCAAAAATGAGATTAAGCGAGCTATGCGTGAACAAGCCAGAGAGCAGCTTAAACAGTTGGCCGACACTTTAGATAAGACCGTAGAGCAACAACAAGAGATAGGTTCGAAAACCAACGAGCTTGAGAATCCTTCGAGTGAAGAAAGTAAAAAGCAGTTAGCTGGTCTTAAAGAAGAGCAGGATAAAGTCCAAGAAGATTTAAAGAAAATCATTGATCAACTTGGTG
Source organism: Lentisphaeraceae bacterium (assembly GCA_021232515.1). Classification (GTDB taxonomy): domain Bacteria; phylum Verrucomicrobiota; class Lentisphaeria; order Lentisphaerales; family Lentisphaeraceae; genus JAKVBD01. The sequence goes on along the minus strand of JAJPOQ010000005.1, from coordinate 29,160 downwards.
CAGCTGCAAATGAACTAGATGAAAAGTACCCAGAAGTTGCCGAAGCTTTGCGAGAAGCTCGCGAGTATGCAGGTAACCAAGGTATTGATCGTCGTTTAAAACGCTCGTCAAATGCCCTCCACTATCGCCGTAAATCTGCAGCTGTTAGAGAGCAACAGAAAGCTGAAGAAGCGATGAACATGTTAGGCCATAAAGTTAGAGATGCAGTTGGTCGCTTACCACAAGCAACTTTGGAAGAACTTTTGAAAATGCGTCAAGATGTAGAACAAGTTAGACGTCAAGTTGGTAGTACTTCTTCAGGGATGTCAGCAGGTCAAGTTTCAGAGAGGACTTCACAGATTCAAAAAATGATCGAAAGCATGGGCGAAACTCTGCAAGATGAAAACCTTCAGTTCGCTTTGCCGGAGTCACTAGAACAAGCAAAAAGTGAAATTTCTGCATTAAACGCAGCAAAGTCACAGATGAAAGCTTTAACTCAAGCAGCCTTTATTTTGGACTCTCTTATCAGTAAGGCTGACTTAGAGAAGCGTTTGACTTTAAACAAGCGTACAGGAAATGCCCCGGACAAGTATAAGCGAAGTGTTAGAGAGTACTTGAGAAGTTTAAGTGACGATAAAAAGTAGTTCATGAATTTAGAAACAGTTTTCCCTCATTTTGTTTATTATCTTTTAGGTTTTGTATTCCTAGCTTCGCTAGTTGTTACCTATCGTCGTTATTCATCTACAGTCCGTTCATCGTACTTGATGAGCATATTATCACTGAGAAGTATTGCTCTTGTGCTGACTCTTCTGTTCGGTTTACAGCCATTTTTAGTAGATGAGTCTGTAGATAGCAACTCTTTTTCCGTTAGTGTTTTAGTAGACTCCTCTGCTAGTATGGAGACGCAAGATTGTGCAGGTGAATCAAGGCTCAAGGTCAGTGAGACTTTGTTGAAAGGAAATTCTGCTTGGTTGCCTCAAAAAACGAAAGATTTTAATACTTCGTACTATACCTTTGCTTCTGGAGTGAAGTCACACTCATTGATAGATCCACTTCACAGCCGAGTCGGCGGTACAAACATCGAAGACGCTTTGAATGAGATGGTTGGAGCTGCCGAAAGAGGAAGTTTGGGAGGCCTAGTATTAATAAGTGATGGTCAAGAAAATAACGGTACTGTTATAAATTCAGCAAAACGTCTTAAGTCGGCTGGAGTACCAGTGACGGTTATTGGTGTTGGTGGCGAAAAAGAATTGACTGATGTTGAGTTAACATTTGAAGCCCCACCAAAAAATGCAGCTCGCAATAAAGAGTTTGAACTGACTGTTAAAGTTCAAAAAAATACCGAGGAAGCTTTCCAGAAGGAAATAACTCTTTCTTCAGAAGGTATAGAGGTCGGTCGTCAGACAATTGATATGGCGGCAGGCAAAGACGAAAAGCTCGTGACTTTTAATTTACGTGAATACACCGCCGGCTTCAAAAACTACCGTGCTTCAATAGATGTTGTTGAAGGCGAAATGATTTCTTCAAATAATGTCGACTATACAGCCGTAGATGTGACCGATGATAATAAGGTTAAGATTTTATACTTTTCTGCGAACTTAAGTTGGGAATATAAGTTTTTAGATAAATTTTGTGACGATAGTGAAAACCTTCATTTAACCGCATTGATCCGTACTGGAGATAACAACTGGTACTACTATGCAGGTCGTGAAGAAAAGAAATTTAAAGTTTTCCCTGAGTCTACTGAGTTGATCGAGTATGATGTGATCGTTTTTGATCTTGGCTCCGAGTATTTACTTGCACAACGCGATTTGGATAATATTGAAAAGTTCGCCTTTGATAAAGGCGGCGGTATCATTTTTACAGGACGTCAAAGCAAAAGCAGTAAACTGACTAAGGTTCTTCCTTTATCCAGTATAAAGCCGAGTTCAGCTTCTGGTAAAAAGGTTATGAAGTTGTCAGAAACTTCGATACTTTTGCCAAGAAGTCGCAAAGACCTTACTGACCTGAGTAACATCCTTTATATAAAGTCCGGTAAGATGTATTTCTCAGGGAAGCCAAATACTTTGAAAGTCAGTGCTCGTCCTGAACTAAGTTTACGAGGTGGCAGTGGAGACATAGTCTTAAGTTCACTTTACTATGGAGCAGGCCGTACACTTTACCTTGGTGCTGAAACATGGCCTTGGAAAATGAATCCTGACAATGGTGGCGACCATTACGATGTTTTTTGGAAGCGTTTATTTACTTGGGCGTCATCTTCAAGTGTTGAGCAGTTGAAAGTAGTCCCAGCTTATAAGAAGTTTGCCGCTGGAGAAGCTATGAATATGGCTGTAGATCTTCTCGATCCAGACTTTGAGCCATCGCTAACTGCTGTTGTTGAAGTGATAGTAAAAAGCCCAACGGGTAAAGTGAATACTTTAAAGCTGCCATCTTCTTTGGATTTAGAAGGACGTTATGAGTTAGACTACATCCCCGACGAAGTGGGCGAGTACTCTATATCGGTCAATGCAAAATTTGCAGATGATACGACTATTGCAGCACAGGCGGCATTTTTGTCTGTAGAAGCTTCGGGCGAGAAAGGAACACTGCCAGTTAATCGTCGTTTACTTGAGGATATAGCTCGTATCACTGGAGGAAAGTATATCCATTGGGATCAAGCATTAGAAGAAGATTTACCTCTGTCAGAGAAGATTCCAGTGATTCAATCAAGGTCATATCCTCTAAATAATTGGATGGTTATGCTGCTGATATTGGCACTGTTCTCAGGTGAGTGGTATATGAGACGTCGCGTAGGTTTGCGTTAAGCTATTGATTTTTCTTTTTCTCTGGAATATCTTCCATTAAATATAAAAATAAATTTTAATGGTGGTTGTGTGCCTTTCTTGAAAAACTTGTCTTTACTATTTCTCTTATTCATCGTCAGTTCTTGCCAATCTACAGCTTTAAAAGTTGAGGACTTAGATTCTAAAAAAGTATTGTTCCTAGGTGATAGCATTACTCACAATGGTCTCTATGTAAGCTTCTTTGAATACTATCTTTTTAAGTCCGGTTTTAATGCAGACGTGATAAGTGTTGGCTTAGGTAGTGAGACGACTTCAGGCTTATCAGAGAGTGATCATCCTTTTCCAAGACCATGTATTCATACCAGAATAGATAATGTTTTAAAAGAAACCAAACCAGAAATTGTCGTTTTCTGTTATGGCATGAATGACGGCATTTATCATCCACAAAGTCCAGAGAGAATGGCAGCTTATAAAAAGGGCGTAAACTCTTTAATTAGTAAAATCGAGGCAGTAGGGGCTAAGGTAGTGATCATGACACCTCCACCTTTTGATTCTGTTCCAATTACCAAAAAGACTGTAAAAAAGAATGCACTAGACTTCAGTTATAAAAAACCTTACGAAGGTTATAACGATGTACTTAGAGACTACGCTGCTTGGTTGTTGACTTTGGACTATCCAGTAGTTGATCAAAATGGTCTGTTAGGCGCATATCTAGAGGCGCAGAGAAAGGTCGATTCAAACTTCAAGTTTAGTGGAGATGGAATTCACCCAAATCCTGAAGGTCACTTACTTATGGCAAAAGCATTGTTACATGAATTGAGCTTGAGTAGTGCAAGAAGCATTAAAGTAAGTGATGCTGGAAACCTTTTGAAAGATACTTTATTTAAAAAGGTTCACAAAAGAAGAAGTGCGCGTTCCAGAGCTTGGTTAGAGTATATCGGCTATACTCGTGGCAAAGTTGTCAAAAAAGACTCTGTGACTGCAGAAGAAAAGGTCTGCCAAAAGTTAAAAGTTCAAATCCTTCAAAGTAACAACTAAAGTTTTTGAAATAGTTTTGAAAATGAAAGGCTTCTCTCTGAGAAATTGGGAGATCATGATTTAGCAAATCAATAGAAGTTGGTCAAACATTGAATATAGCTCCAATTATCCCTTCATATTGACAACTTTTTGCCGCAACTTTATTGGCAAACTCTAGTGCTTCAAGTGGCAGTAGGTCACTAGCAAGTGCATGAGCAAATGCTCCATGGAAAACATCTCCAGCACCGTTGCTGTCAATAGATTTGACCGGAATGCCATCGATAACCTCTGACTTACCGTTAATTGAATATAGACAGCCATGTTCGCCATTGGTTATAACGACGTTGGAGTTATCCTTCGCAAGGTTTTCTAAGGCTTGATTTAAATTTTCTTTGTTAGTTTTTGAAATGGCAAATTTCTTTGAGCAAACTAACCAATCGACTTTGTTGAATAGAGCGTCAGTTCCTGGATGAACAGAGCCAGCATCTAAAATGGAAGTTGCTTGTGGGTACTTTTCTAAAAGTTTTAATGAAGCTTCTTTTTGATGACCATCGATCAGTATGATTTTTGGAACAGGCGTGTTATCTGGTATTTCGACGTCTTTAATATTTTTATAGCTTACAACTCGGCGTTCTCCATTAGCTTCAGTAAGTATCGCTGAGGTTGTTAAGCAGTTTTCGGATTGGGCAATAAAGGTAGCTTTCAATCCTGCTATTTTCAGTATTTGAATTAAAGAATCGGAAACAGGGCATGTTCCTGTAGATGCCAATAGGTCAACATCTCCACCGAGCTGAGAAATAGTCAATGCCGCGTTAGTCGCCGGACCTCCGGGTATGAATGAAAAGTCTTGAGCAAATATTTTTTCATCTCGATTTGGAAAACTTTCGATGCGAAACTTTAAATCGGCAACAAGTAAACCACAGCAAAGGATTTTTGAAGTATTCACAGATTAAACCTTTGATTCATGTATCTGCCCAATTTTTTATAATAATTCATCATAGATTTTAGTGGGTTTGAGGTAAAATACAAAAAAAATATGTCATTAAGTCTGGCATCGATCTGCAGACGTGTATATTGCATCCAAATTTAGAATTCTGGAGAACCTTGTGAAAATTGCTATAGCCTGTGATCATGCTGCTTATGATTTCAAAACTAATCTTATTTCAATTCTTGAAAAAGAAGGTCACGCTGTGACTGATTATGGTTGTAGTGGTAATGAAAGTTGTGATTATCCAGATTTCGGAATTCCTGCAGCAGACGCAGTCAGTAAAGGCGAAGCAGACAGAGCACTTCTTATCTGTAATAATGGTATTGGCATGAGTATTCTTGCTAATAAGATCCGTGGTGTTATTGCAGCACTTGTATACAGTGTAGAAACAGCCAAGATGACTCGTCAGCACCATAACAGCAATGTCCTTTGCCTTGGCGCACAACAATTTTCTGAAGATGATCTTCTTAAATTCATTGATGAGTGGTTGAAGGAAGAGTTTGAAGGTGGTCGTCACGATCGACGCATCGGAAAAGCTAGAGCTCTAGAAGATGAGTGGTAGTAACTCTTTATTGACTAAAAAGTTATGGGTATATGCCTTTTTGCCCAAAATGTACAAGAAGTCAAATAAAAAAGACTAGTTAAATACCCCATTCTAGCCATATACTTATAGTAGGTTCTTATAAATGTGTGGTTATGATGAAATCTAAAAGTGTGTTTACTCTTATTGAATTACTGGTGGTCGTTGCGATCATTGGTATCTTATTATCTATTCTTATGCCCTCTTTGAGCAGTGCTCGGGGTGTTGCCAAAACAGCCGTTTGTTTAAGTAACGTTAAGCAACTCAGCTATGCCTATTTGCAGTATTCTGACGAAAATCATCAGAAGACTATTCCTATGCCTGCGACAACCAATAAAGCTTGGTTCGAGTATATTTATCCTTATCACGGTTCTGAAAAATTGATTCAGTGTCCATCGGTAGACCACAGTGGTAGTGGTTGGCGTTGGGGCACAAACTTGATCGGCTGGGGTGGAGACTCCGGTTGGATGAGGCACAATGGTATGGATGCAGCCGGAAGTTATGGCATAAATGGTTTTACCTACACTGACTTAACTTGGTCAAGTGAGCTCGCGTTCAAAAACTTAGCAGAGCCAGAAAACCCTTCAAATACACCATTATTTATGGATATGACTTGGGTTGATGCTTGGCAGCACGGTTCAAATGGTAATCCAACAACGACGGATGGAAGTGGCGGTAGCCTAGCTCGTGTTTACCTTTACAGGCATGTTAAGTACAAGACCAATGTAAGTATGATAGATGGTAGCGCAAAGACTATTCCTCTAACAAACTTGTTGCAACTGGATTGGCAGAAGAATCCAACTTATAGGGTTTTACCAAGACTTTGACAGTAGAAAAAAAGGGAAGGTGTTATGGATATGAAACGGAAGTTTACGCTAATCGAGCTTTTGGTGGTGATTGCCATTATTGGTATCTTAGCTTCGATGTTACTGCCATCCCTGCAGAACGCTAGAGGGACCGCCAAAACAGCCGTTTGTCTAAGTAATACAAAGCAGGTTGCTTTGGCATATGTTATGTATACCGATGAAAATAAAGGTTATACACTTCCACGCATTTTTGAAGATAATCAGTTTTGGTTTAGCCTTATACTCCCTTATCATGGAAGTGACTCTGTATTAAAGTGTACTGAGGTTACTGGTGACAATACAGGTGGAGGTTGGGGTACAAATCTACTCAACTGGGGTGGTACCGGAGGTTGGTTAAATACTTATGGGAGCTATGGCCTAAACGGGTACACTTATAGCAATGAAGGTAATGATCAGGTCTTCTTTAGATATATGGCAGAGCCAGATGATACAACAAGAACACCTTTATTTGTAGATGCCGCTTGGGTAGATACTTGGCCAAACTTCTCAAGTGCTAACCCAACAGCTTTAGATGGTAGCGAAGAGAGTAGCCTTGGAAGAATTTACCTTCAAAGGCATACTGGAAGGAAGTCTAATCTAAGTTTTTTCGATGGTAGTGCTAGAACAATCAAGATAACCAGTTTTTTGCAGTATGATTGGCATAAAGACCCTGCTTATAGGACGATTCCAAGCTTTTAAGGTAAAATTTTTGCAATAGCTTCGCAGACCTCTTAAATTGATTAGATGATGGGAGTCTGGCATGTTACGAATAAAAAGATTTACTTTAATAGAGTTACTAGTGGTTATTGCAATTATTGGTATCTTGTCATCTATGCTTTTGCCTTCATTGCAGAATGCCCGTGGTGCTGCAAAGACAGGAGTTTGTCTAAGTAGTACTAGACAACTGGCCCTTGCTTACACCATGTATGCAGATGAAAACAACGGTTATACTCTACCCCAAATTTTTGAAGACGATCAGTTTTGGTTTGGCTTAATTTATCCTTATTATGAAAGTGATGACCTTTTAATATGCCCTGAGGTAGTGGGAGATAACCCAGACAGTGGTTGGGGTACAAATAGGCACAATTGGAGCGGTACTGGAGGTTGGCTCAATAAGTCTGGTAGTTATGGGTTAAATGCCTTTACTTACAATTTGGGATCAACCTCCAGTGTTTATTATAGTTACATAGACGAAGCCGAGAACTCTTCTAATACACCACTTTTTTCTGATTCGTCTTGGGTGGATTCAAGACCTTCTTCAAGTAATGCAAATCCAACAGCGTTTGATGGTTCAGATACATCTAACCTTGGTCGTATTGTTTTGAACCGTCATGTTAAAAAAAGAACGAACGTGTCCTTTTTTGATGGTAGCGCCAAAACTATTTCAGTGACAAAGTTACTTTACTTAGACTGGCGAAAAGACGCTACATATAGAGATATTCCATCCTTTTAGCTTCCCGACGGATTTCATATTTGATAAATATTTTGTAAAATGCCCGTAATGTTCAGTACTTAGTGGATATAATCTTATAGAGAACGGGAATTCAGGATATTTAAGATGGATGTAAATAATAGCGAAGAGTTTGTAGCATTGATGACCTCATTTCAAGGTCGTATGTATGCTTATATATTATCTCTTATCGCTGATCCAACTGCGGCAAATGACATACTTCAGGAAACGAATTTAGTTTTGTGGAGGAAGTCAGGCGAGTATCAAATGGGGACAAACTTTAAAGCCTGGGCGTTTCGGACAGCAAACTTCCAAGTTATGGCTCATCGTCAGCGACGTATGCGTGATAAACTAGTTTTTGATGATGATTTTATGTCGACGCTTACAGTTGAAGCAAATACATATGACGAAACTTATGAAAGTCGCCAAAAGAAACTTATTACCTGTATGGAAAAACTTCCCGAAAGACAACGAGATTTAATTCAACGACGCTACTCAGTCGGAGCTTCTATTAAAAAGATGGCAGAAGACCTTAAGAGTACAGCGAACTCTTTGACACAGGCTTTGTTTCGAGCACGAAACAACCTCATGAATTGTGTTAAAGGTTTACAAGAGGACGGGATATAATGGCTGATGTAAAAGATCAGATCCAGCAACTATTTGAAAAGATGCTACAAGGAGAGCTTTCTGCAGCAGAAAGACTTTCATTGCAAAAGTTAGTTCAGACTTCTAAAGAGTCTGAAACATATTATTTAGATTTGTGCCAGATGCACGCGATGTTATCAGACCAGCATGGAGCTTTTGCTGCAGGAGTTGGCAGCGTTGTTTCTCCAGAGAGATCTAAAAAGAATTTATTGCCAATCATTAGTTTTGTAGTTAGCCTCGCAGCTTTGATTGCTTTGGCTTTTGTTGGTTTAAACTTAAAGAAAAGCCAAGAAGTTGTCAGTGCGTCTCCTTATAGAGGCGAACCAGTAGCTTCACTTACAGAGTCATTTGGCGCTAAGTTTGCTTTTGGCAATACAGCTGAAGGAGATCTTCAAAAAGGCGACTCAGTGCTTGAAGGAACTTATAATTTACAAAAAGGCTTTATTCAGCTTTCTTATAAGAACGGTAATAAAGTCATAGTTGAGTCTCCATCAACTTTTGAACTTTTTGCCAATAACCGAATTGTGCTTAATAAAGGCAAGCTTTCAGCAACAGTGACACCGGCAGGTAAAGGTTTTACCGTTCAATCTCTTGGTGTTTCAGTAGTGGATATAGGTACAGAGTTTTCAGTTTATGTGAAAGAAAATGAGTATTTGGAAACACACGTTTTTAAAGGACTTGTTGAACTTGAGATGAACTTTGAGATAGAAGATGTCAAACACAAGCTCGTAGAAGGTCAAGCAGCTCGCGTTATGGTAGGGAGTGCAGGGCCAGTATTGGCCGGAGTCGATTTGAGAGATGACTTTTTTATTCGTCACATCGAAGAACCAGTGACTTCTTATTCAGAAATGATTACAGACCTTCAGCCTATCGCCTATTATCCAATGAGTATTAATCGAGACGGAGTAACTCTCGAAGATAAGTCAGACTTTAGAAACGATGGTAAAGCGGCAGATGTTCGAGACTCAGCAAGTCTTTGGACTGCAGGAAAGATAGGTTCTGCTATACAGTTGTCTGGTAGTAATAACAAAGCTTATGTTTACGTTGCAGACTATCCTAAAGCGAAAAAGGATCGTCTAACAGTTACAGCCTGGGTTTATGCCGAAAGTCGTCCTCAGTGGGCAACTATCGTCAAAAACTGGGGTAATCGCTTATTTGGTCAATTTCACTTTGGTTTGAACCCAGCTGGATTGCTCGATATAGAAATCGCTCAGAAGGGTGAGGAAAGAGTTCATGTAACTGAGAGTAAAGCTTTCCCTCTTAAGTCATGGCAACATGTAGCCTTTGTTCACAATGGTAAGCGAGTAAAAGTTTTCCGCAATGGAGAAGTTGTCGCTTCAGGTAAAGTCAATGGCATAAACTACCCTATAGCACTCAAGAAGATGAGTATAGGCACAAAGCTAGATGACTATGAACTCATGCCAGCTCCTGGCTCTCCGGGCCACTGGGATGGTCGACTGGATGAATTGGCGATCTTCAACAAAGCGTTGACAGATGAGCAGATAAAAGAGCTTTATCTAAAAGCTAAATAAGCTTAAGCTTCCCACTTTGACTTTTTGATGGTGTTCAATGCGAGCGCGTGGACATCACCATTTAGTTGTTCTTCCAAAGCTTTGTAAACTAACTTGTGCTGTTTAATCTTTGGAACCCCTTCAAACTTCTCAGAAACTATTTTTACTCTGAAGTGAGTCGAGACTCCTTCAACAGCACCCATGTGTCCGGCGTGTAGGTGACTTTCGTCAATTATTTCTAAAAGTTGAGGCTGAAAGTCTCTAGTTAGTATGTCTTGAATTTCTTTTTCTGTGTTGGTCATTTTTTACTTTCCAAATTTTTATATAAAAATAAGCCTTCTTAGTCGGTATGCGAATTGCGTTTTCTAACAATTAGCACATTATAAATTATGGAGGCTATCAGTCAATAATGTACGATCCCAAGCACATTTCGCTTTATGTACCTTGTTACAATGCAAATACGACCATTGAGCGCTGTATTGACTCTTTATTGACCCAAAATCTGCAAGTCGGTTCACTTTTTGTAGTAAATGACGGATCAACTCAGCCTTTACCGACTTTACCTGTTCAAGTTATCGAACATCCGGAAAACCTTGGTCTAGCATCGGCAAGAAATACCGCTCTTAAACATTGTCAGACACCACTTATAGCTTCTGTGGACTCAGACGTTTTCGTTGAAAAAGATTGGCTACAAATATTATTTGAGAAGATGAATAGCTCGGAATTGTCTGGAGTAGCAGGCCGTTTAGATGAATTTTATACTGAAGATCTTGGAGACTTGTGGCGGGCTCGACATATGGCTCAACACTGGGGCAATGAAGCTCAGACTAATCCTAGGTTTTTATATGGCGCCAATACTTTGATGAAAGCAGAAGCACTGAGAAAGGTTGGTGGCTTTGACACTCTTTGTAGGACGAATAATGAAGATCGAACTATGTGTGAAGCGCTATACGACCTTGGTGAAAAACTAGCCTATGAACCTCAAGCACAGTGTTGGCACTTAAGGCATGATAGTGCATTCACTATTCTGTCATCCTACTGGGGCTGGCACCATGCAAAAGGCATCAAAGAAGGTGACTATAACTCACTCAAAGGTGTTATCTCGCGTATAGAACGAGTTAACTTTGGTATCGCTACTTATCGACACGGTTTGGATCTTTTAGAAAATAATCAAGATTTTGCTTGTTTAGATCAACTTATACCTTTCGTTTTTGCTTATAAAGATTTAAAACTTTATGCAACTAGAGCAGGTAGTCAGCCACTTAGTATAAGTGAGCTTGTTAAAAGGTGTGGGCTCGACATAGACTTGGTGACTCCATTTCTTCCAGACTTTGTTGAGACAACGAATCGTTCTGTAGAATATGAAAAAGCTTTTATGAAAGCTTTTGAGTCATTTAAAATACAAACAAACTTCAATTCTGAAAAAATGAATAACTGGCTTTTGAACAAGTCTGAATTAACAGGGTGTAACTCGTGAAAGTTTTATTATTTAATTCTTCTTGGTATGATGCAAATGACTCTATGAAGTGGGGCGTCCGAGCAGGTTCTCGTTGGCCACACATGCAACAAAGAGCAGCTACTGCTGAGCTTCCACGTTATATACCTTTCCCATTCTTTATGGCAACTGCAGCAGCTGTTTTGAGGCAAACAGGTTATGAAGTGAAAATTTTAGATGCCATTGCTGAAGATATGAACTTAGAAGAGTCTTATGAGATAATTACTGATTTTAATCCAGATGTGATTTTTTCAGAGTCTTCAACGCCATCTTTAAATTGGGATAAGCAAGTTTTCGCCACTTTACATGAGAAGTTTCCTGAAGCGATCATTGTTAGTGGCGGTAGTCAGGGTGTTTCTATGGTCCCAGAGATCATGCAAGGCTCGGCAATTCCACATTACTGGTTAGGAGGAGAGTTTGACTTATCCTTGCTCCAGTTGGTTGAAGCTTTAGAAGGCAAGGGAGAACTAGAGAAAGTTCCTGGTTTGATCACTAGAGAGTTTACTAATCCACCAGCTGTCGTTGAAAATGTGTTAGAGCTTCCATCGCCACTTTATGAAGACCTTCCAGTGAAAAGTTACTCAGATCCAGTTTGTGGTCTACCTGCACCAGTAGCTCAGGTTTGGCTTTCGAGGGGCTGTCCTTATAAATGTACTTTTTGTGTTTGGCCACAAGTTGTCTTTGGAAATAACAAGTATCGAACTCGAAGTATTGACGATGCTTTAGACGATATTGAAAAATTGATAAACGTTCATGGCTGTGAGTCATTTTATTTTGATGATGATACGACAAATGTCGGACCAAAACGCATGATTGAATTGGCTGAAGGTATAAAAGCCCGAGGTCTAGATAAGTACCCTTGGTCGATGATGGCCAGAGCCGATTGTATGAATGATGCTGCTTTAGAAGCGTTGAAGTCTGCAGGGTTGTATTCTATAAAATACGGTGTGGAAAGTATCGCTGAATCTTTAGTGGATTCTTGTGAGAAAGGAACAAATCTTAAAAAGTTTAGAAGAGCTATTGAATACACTCGTGAACTGGGCATAAAATTACATTTAACATTCATGTTTGGGATTCCGGAAGAAACAGAAGAAACAATTCAAGAAACGCTCGATTTTGCGATGGATATAGCACCAGAGTCAGCTCAGTTTTCTCTCTGTACACCGTTTCCAGGAACTAAGTTTTATAAACAATGTGAAGATAATGGTTGGTTGATAACTAAAGATTGGGGAAGATTTTTAGGAAGTGATGAAGCGGTAGTTTCAACACCTTGGTTATCTGCAGATCAATTGCAAAAGAGTTATTTAGAAGCCAAAGAAAAATGGCGCCAGTTCAATCTGGAGCGACTAAGTAAAAAGCGAAGTGCATTGTTGACTGAGTTAAAAACAAAAGTTGAAGATGAAAATATGAAGTGGACACTTCTAGGTGACCGCGACTTCGCCCAGTTTATTTGGCAAGAAAGCCCAAGTTCAGTTTTAGAGAAATTTACCGAAGATAATTCACAGGAGAATACTCAGAAAGTTATCGTTTCACTGCATGATGAAGAGAAGATTTTTCGTAAGTTGCAGCGTGAGTCGGCACTTGAAAAGGATGAAATTATTCGCTTATTCAAGTAAAATAGATTATATTAAATAAAACCTTAGATAAGGGGGATCATATGGCTACTAAGAACGAAGTCAAAATTATGAAGATGCTTTTGAAAGCTGGCGCTGACCCTAATTTATTGGACCAAAACAATACTTCTCCACTTTCTAGATCTATTGAAAGAAGTGAAGTTGTCATGGTTAAGTCGCTGCTAAGTCATGGAGCTATGGTAGGTCTCAAACAGGTTTATAAAGATCACGATTCATTTTTAGCAGCAAGAAGTGGTAACCTTGTTCGCATCAAGTACCTCTTCAAAAAGGGGAATGTCGGTCTATTAAATATTCGCGATAAGAATGGTAACACTTTGATGCATATGGCTGCTGAGTGTGGTCACCAAAATGTTGTAGAGTTCCTCCTTAAAAAGGGAGCACTTATAAATCGCAAAAACTCAGAAGGTAATACACCTCTTCATCTTTCTGTTTCTAACCGCAAATCAAATGCTCTAGCTTTCATGGTTAAGAAAGGGGCAAATGTAAATGCAAGAAACAATTCTGGTGAATCTCCACTACACTTAGCGGTATGGAGTACAGTTTATGTTGAGAAACTTTTGGATGCCGGAGCAGATATAAATGCTCGCGACAATTTTAGTGATACACCTCTCAATCACGCCGTGGAAAACGATAACATCAAGTCAGTTGATAAACTCCTTAAGTGTGGCGCAGATGTGAATTACCGTGGTTTCTACGGGCAAACAGCTCTTCATAAGGCATCGCACAATGAAGAGATGGTCGCATTGTTATTACATCACCATGCGGACTTTAACATCATCGATGATTTCGGAAACACTTCACTACAAGCATGCACAGAGCATGGTAATGCAGCATCTTTGAAGTTACTTATCGAAGCAGGTGCAGAAGTCAATACAGCCAATGACTTAGGAGAGACTCCTTTGCATAGATCTGTAGAGAGAAACTCATCCGAGTTAGTTCACGTTCTTGTTTCAAATGGTGCTCGTGTAGACATCCAAAATAATATTGGTGTAACACCATTGCATTTGGCGGCAGATTGCTTCCAAGATGCAGACTTTACAGTAGCTTCTTAATATAAGAACTATTTACAAAAAAAGCTCTAAGTGGTTCGTCACTTAGAGCTTTTGAGTTTCTAGAGTATTAACTTATGCAAGTATATCAGTTAGCTCACCTGTACTATCGGCGAACTTCTTAGTTGGAACTCCAAGAGAGTTAAGCATCGTAACATACATGTTTGCTAGTGGTGTTTTTTCATTAAACTTTAAGAACTGTCCACCGACAAGTCCTAGTTTCTGCCCACCAGCGATGACTATAGGGTAGTTCCTTGCATTATGAGTCGTAGAACATGCACTTCCATGCATGGCCATAGTTGAGTCTAAGATCGAGCCATTTTCATCTTGGATGTTACTTAGCTTGTCGACAAAGTAAGCAAATTGTTCATTTAAGAACCTGTCATAGCGGCCCCAGCGTTCAAAACTGCCTTTTGACCTATCGTGAGAAATGCCGTGGTGACCTTTATAACCTAAAGTAATAATCGGGAACTTGTCTCCGAAACCCATGCCGTCTTCTCGAGAAATCATGTAGGTTGCAACTCGTGTTATGTCCGCCTCAAAAGCAAGGGCGATGAGGTCATACATAGTGCGGATATAGTCTTTCGGTGCTGATTGTTTTACGCCAAAGTTTATGTGATCGACTTTTACCTTTTTCATCGGCACATCGAGCCAATCTTCTGTGCGCTTTATATTTTCCTCAATTTCACTAACAGAACTTAGGTACTCATCCATTTTTTGATGATCCTGCTTACCAAGTTTTCTCGATAGATCTTTTGCATCAGCCATAACAAGGTCGACTATTTTTTTGCCTTGGTGTAGTCTCTTTTTGCGAAGTTCTTTTGATTTGGCGTCATTTTGACTAAAGTAACGTTCGAAGATTTCTCTTGGATTGGACTCAGTCGGCATGGCTTTGCCTGAGTCATCGAATGAACAAGTTGAGACACGAGACTTATAACCAACACCTCCATCACACGAAAGAGCTAGAGAAGAAAAGCGAGTTTGTTTTCCTAGGACAGAAGCAGCTACCTGATCGATTGAAATACTGTTTTTATACTCGGCACCACTTATGTCTCCTCCAGTCAACCAGGTGTCACCAGCTGCATGACCGAGTATCTTACGACTTCTTGGGTGTGATAAGCCACCGACGTATAAAAGCTTATTTCTAAACTTCTGTAGTGGTTCTTGGACTTTAGTAAATTGAAACTTTTCTCCTTCTCCATGAGGAAACCAGTGCCAGTCTTTAAATGCTTTATTTTTAGAGTCTGGAAGGCTGACCCCGTTGGGAACATATGAGAAGACGCAGCGTTTTGCTGTATTTGGATTTTTTGCAGTGTCCTTGGCCATACTTTCAAGAAAGGGTAGTGCACAAGAAACTCCAAGACCTTTAAGAAAAGTTCTTCTTTTTAGATGCCATGATTTTTCCATATTATTCTCTCACTAACGCTGGTTAAATAGTTTGCTTTGAACGATGCCTTCAACAACGGCCTGCATCTTGTAATCATTTTTTCTGACATAGTTGAGGATATTATTCAACTCTTCGTCATCAGTAAAACTTAAAGAGCGACCTAAAGCGTAAGAAAGTAGATGCTTAGTAACACCTCGGTTTACACTTTCTTGCTCATTCTTCAAAATGTATGCTTTGAGGTCATCGACACCATTTATGACTGTGCCATTTATGAGTTCAGACTTAGAATCCACCGGCATAGTTTGCTTTTTAGTGCGGATCTGGGTACGCAGTTTACCAACGGCATCGTACTGTTCGAAAGGCACGCCCCACGGGTCTATTTTTCTATGACAGTCTCGGCATGACGCATTGTCTCTATGCTTTTCGAGTTGTTGTTTCTTTGTCAGCTTAGCAAGTTCTGGGTCTTCTGGGTCAGGAAGTGGAACGTTAGGCGGCGGCTCTGGTGGAGGATTGTCGATTATTTTTTCTATGAGCCAAACACCGCGTTTGATAGGGTGAGAGTCTTCTCCAGAAGAGTGGCCAGTTAAGAAACTACCTTGTGAAAGTAAGCCACCACGACGTTTGTTGCGAGGAACACTGACTCGACGGAATTCACTACCATAGATACCAGGTATGCCGTAGAATTGTGCTAAGTTCTGATTCAGCATCAAGAAGTCAGAATCAATAAAAGTCAAAATGTCTAAGTTCTTTGTTAGGACTTCATTGAAAAAATAATGTGTTTCCTTGGCCATGTCTTCTTTCACAAAGCGAGTGAAGGCGGGATAAAGTGAAACATCGATTCCAACACTGTGTAATCTATGAAGGTCGAGCCATTCATTGGAAAAAGATTTTGAAAACTTCATTATTTTTGGATCTTGTAACATGCGTTTTAATTCAGCTGAAATGTTCTTGCGGAGCTGATTTTTTGAAGCTAGCTCAAGGAGTCGTTCATCGGGCATGCTATCCCATAAAAAATAGGAGAGGCGCGATGCTAAAGTAAATTCAGAGATTTTATTAGAGGCTTTCTCTTCAGGTTCAGCTAAGTATAGAAAATTTGGTGAACATAAGACTGCAACTAGTAGTTCTTTGATACTTTCTTCGTAGCTTTGGAAGTCTTGATGATTCCTTTTCCAGAAAGACACCAAGCGATCGACTTCATGCTTTTCAGGAGTTCGTCTGAAAGCTTTGCTCATGAAATGATTAAGTATTTCACGAGTATAAACTTCTTTATTGGCCTTATTTTTAGATTCGATGAAGATATTTGTATGCGACTTCGGCGGCCACGATTCGTAGTATGGTCCTTCAAATTCGACACTTTTGATGATAACCGGCGAACCTTGATCTTGGTTTTTAGTTACAAATGAATCATTCCACACACCGATGAGAGCCATGTTTGCGAGGAAAGTATGGTCATTTTTATCAATTACAGGAAGTGGTATATCTTCTAAGCGCCCAAAAAATTCCAAAGTCTGAAATTTACCAATTGGTCCTTTGAGCCTTTTAGGCTTATCAAAAGTTTTGTATTCCATACCGTCATCAAGCCTATTACCCATAAAAGCTCTAAGATAAGGGTCATGCTTAGCTATTCTTACGCCACCCTTGGTTGCTTTTTTATAAGCCACTTGGATAGGATCATTTGAGTCAATAGGTGTTAATACAAAGGAGTGAATGTGAGGAATAGGCTTCTTATTGATTTTTATATAAAGCTCTCTTTCCCCTTTGAAAAGTCGAACGACACCGACAGTACGTGGTTGAAGCCTATCCCAACTTCCGCTGATTGAGCCAAGAGCAAAATCAATAGTAGTAGTACCAATTTTTAAAGACTGTGGACGTTTCTCTCTAGCAGCGTAAACTGCATCGATTTGATAGAGACCATTATGAGGGATATTAAACTTATAGCCGGCAAAAGAAGGGCCTTTTTTAGTATGAATATACTTACCAGTAGCATTGAGACCTTTTTGTCTAAAAGGCTTTTTGGCGTCGATGACTATGGCGTCTTTTGCCGCTGTTAACTTGAGCTTTTTACTGTCGAACTTTATTTTGGTTGCATGTTCTTTGAGAGCTAAGTACTTAAGGTTCTTTTGCTGTAGTGGCGCTTTTGCAGCCTCAATTTTAACTCTGAAATTACCCGATTTTGGGAAATCTCTCATTATCACTTTTAAGTTAGGGGCAGGGCCTTGCCAAACATAAGATGATTTTTCGACATGAGGTAGAGCAGATTTTAAAAATAAACCTTCCTTTTCAACGCTGAAGCGTTTTTGGTTCGAGCCGCGCATATCGAGATAAAATGTACCATAGAGGCTATTCGTGCTACCATCTCCTGCACCAGCTTGGTTGTTCTGAAAGTTATAATCAGTTTTAAACTTATGAGGTACAGTCGGGAATGACTTGTTTTCAGGTTTGAGCTCTTCGAGTAAGTAGTCAGATTTATTTAGAGCTTCTCCTTGGTAACCGAGGCTGATCTTACCTTTTTCTTGGCTGATATCTTTGCCAATCGTTGTTTTAAAGCGGTAGATTTCAGGCTTGTCAGTTGTGAATATAGCCTTATCTAAGGCATCGCGAGCAATCTTCATGTAGTACTCCATGTGTAGAGTCGACATGGTTAAAGTTTCACCAATATTGGTAAAACCTTCATGAGATTGACCGTCATCTGGTAGAGCTTTGCCAAAATCAACATCGACACCTAAAAGTTCTTTAAGACTGTTGGTGTATTGCTGTTTGTTTAGGCGTCGCATGATAGTCTTAGTATCACCACTTTTAAGCTGGCTGGCATGCTTTAGTTCAACAGTTAACCAATCGATGATTTTTCGGCGTTCTTCGTCTGTGGGCTGGTCTTTTTTTTCTGGAGGCATTTCGCCAAGATTCATGACGTCTAGCATGCCGTACCATTTGTTGGCGTCGGGGCCTTTTACAAAATCAGGATCAAGATCAGTAATTCTCACTCCACCTTTTTTCTTCTTTGGACCATGACAACTCGTACAGTACTTTTCAAAAATAGGCATTATGTCCTTTTGAAAATCGTACTGGCTTCTTTTGAGTGTATCGGCAGCAGAAGTTGTCAGAGGCCATGCGAGTAGGCCAATAACTAAAAGCTTTATGCTAAATTTCTGAATGGTGTCGTTCATGCAAGTTTCCTGAATTCTAGTAATTTATTGGCTGCTTGGAGCCAAAACAAATTTTCTTTCTATTTGGTCTTACACGGTAAAATATGATTCAGTGACAAGTATATGATATTTTTTGCTTAAATATTTATAATTATGAAATTCAATGCTTGATGTTTCTCGATAGGTTTTGAGGATAGCGTGCTTATAAACGAAAAAGCCTCAAACTACATTTCGTATAGTTTGAGGCTTTGAAGGTCTACTGAAGAAGATTTAGAAATCGCTGTCAGAGTTTCCTAAAATATATAAAAGGCCATCTAAGCCGATAGATGAAACTGAAAGTCCAGCTTCTTCGCGAACTAGTGGCTTAGCGTGGAAGGCAACGCCAAGACCAGCAGTTTTAAGCATCGGTAGGTCATTTGCGCCATCACCGCAAGCAACAACTTGGTCGGTTGTTAAATTGAGTTCTTTGGCAACTTCAACAAGTCTTTCTTGCTTCTTTTCGCCGTTGACAACTTCACCTGTAACACGACCCGTAACTGCGCCGTCTACTATTTCTAAGTTGTTAGCGTAAACATAGTCAATGTCTAGAAGCTTCTGTAGGTGATTTGCAAAGAAATAGAAACCGCCAGAGAAAAGGGCAGTTTTATAACCAAGACTCTTAAGACTTTTCATCATGTACTCAACACCTTCAGTCAATGGAAGGTTGTCGGCGATGTCCTGAAGTACTTCCTCAGAAAGCCCGTTTAGTAGAGCCATTCTGCGTGAGAAACTTTCATTGAAATCTATTTCACCGCGCATTGCTGAAGCTGTGATAGATGAAACCTGTTCGCCTATGCCGTGTCTCTTAGCAAGTTCATCGATACACTCACACTGAACGAGAGTAGAGTCCATGTCGAAAACGGCAAGTTTTATGTTAGAACGATCGAAGCTTGTAGGAATAACACAAATGTCGAGACCTTGATTTTCGATAATAGGGGCAACGATCGCGCGAACGGCATCTAGGTCTTTATCACCTGAGATAGTGAGCTCATAACAAGCTTTATTCTTACTAGCAGTTTCAGAGTCGCCAGAAAGTCTTTTAACGTTGTTGAGAGAAAAGTTATTTGTATCTAGTGCAGAAAAGGTCGCAGCTAAATTTGCCGGAGTTATTTCTCGAGCAAGAATGGTCAGAATATAGCTATTTGAGGCCATGATAATCCTAGAGTTAAAATTTTATTGAACCATAATAACTCTGAACTCAAGAGAGACAAACTGCCTCTCTTAAAAAGACGCGAACCTATAGTTTATTGAGCTGTTCCGCCAGCATGCCTTTAGTGAATGTCTCTGGGAACTTCACAGGCGTTTCATTTTTGCCATCATAGAGAAGGTTCAGTGGTACGCCTGGGCTATTAAATTTATCTAGCCATTGGTTTATGACTTCATTGTGCTTGGTGTTGTCAGCTTTCATGAGTACAACTTTTTTCTTCAGGAAAAGGTCGGTGTTTGGATAGATTGCCAGTTTTTTATTTACTTGACATGTCGCACACCATTTAGCCGTAAAGTCGATGAAGACAGGTATCTTTTCTTGTTGATACTGTTCAAGTTTGACTGGGTCGAACTTTTCCCAAGTGAGAACAGTTTTCTCTTCAAGCTTTCCAAAACCGTAACTGACTGCGACAAAGGCTAAGACTAAAGCAGCCAGTACACCCTTTATTTTCTTAGACTTCTCGACGTAGAGAGGACTGTATTTTCCGTAGATCCAAAGTGCAGTAGCTAAGAGAGTGTATGACCACAAGACATTAAAGAACTTATCTTGTTCAGCTATTAGAGATTGAAGAGTTTCCATCAACCAAATAACAGCTAGAAGCATGAGAAAGCCCATAGACTGTTTAAAGGTTTCCATCCAAGCACCAGGTTTTGGGATGAATTTTAAAAACTTGGGGAAGATTGCTAAAAATAAATAAGGTGAACTAAGGCCAAGGCCAATTGCAGTAAAGAAGATCATCGCAATAAATGGAGGTTGTGTGAAGGCAAAAGCGAGTGCCGCACCAAGCATAGGAGCCATGCAAGGAGTCGCAACGACAGTGGCAAGGACTCCGCTCATAAAGGATCCGTAGAGTCCTGTTTTTCCTTGAACAGACTGTCCGGCAGAAGTGAGTGAAACGCCTATTTCAAAGACACCGAAGAGGTTGAGCGAAAGTGCTAGAAGTAGTGCGACTAAAGAGTACATGATGTAGGGGTTTTGAAGTTGGAAGCCCCAGGTTACATCCTGATTTGTGGATTTCAGGCCAAGTGTGACTCCGGCTAGAATCCAAAATGAAATTAGAACACCGAGAGTAAAGATACCAGCGTGCATTATACCGTGGCCTTTTCCTTCTTTGGCTTGATTGACAAAGCCCATGACCTTGATCGAAAGAACAGGAAAAACACAAGGCATAAGGTTGAGTATGAAACCACCGAGAAATGCGAAGATAAGGTTTGTGAAGATACTAGTGTTTTTGTTATCTGAAATATTCTCACCAGATAAACCACGGTAACTAGCACCAGATTTTTCAGTAGTATTATTTTTTGATGTAGCGGCATAAGGTGTTTCTGATACTTGGGATTCTAGTTTATAAGCTAGAGTTTTCTCCTGGCCTTTTACCGTGACGACGCCTGCAAGTTTGTTGAAGCTTGAAAGAGTTTCACTATCTAGTTCGTAAGTACGTTGAATGGTATTGTCATCTAGTTGCAGTGTTTGATGGTCGATGGTTTGAGCATGAGCGGTTTGACTAGTTGGAAAGAACATAGCTTGTTCTTTACTTAAAGGAGTAGGGGCTTTGATCGTGACTATGACGACGTCTTTTTCTACTGGATTATCGTCGTAAGGACCTTTCAGCTTTTGTTTAGTTTTAAATGCGTGAATTTGCCAAGAGTCTGGAGCGTCTAAAGGAAGCTTTGCTTGCCCAGCTTGAAAGAGTTTTACATTTTCTTCATTTAATGAACTTTGGTCAGAAACTTTAAAAGAAGTCTCATACAGTTTTGGTCCTGAGAATTCCTGTATGCACTGACCTCCCGGCATGCATGCTTGCCAATTTAGAAGCATGCCGATCTTAGCATCCCCTTTGGGCATGTCTTTCGAAACAGAAAAAGTGGCTATGTACTTCGCGTCATTTTGATTGTAGAACGATCCAGAACCGATGACTTTGTCAAACTTATATTTAGGATAAGGGAATTCGATTTTCTCAAGTTTTATACCTTCTGGAAGTTTCCATTGAAAGTCCATTGGGCTTGAAATGCCACCAGATTTTCTCCAGTAAACGACCCAGTCTTTTTTTATTTTGACTTCGACTAAAACTTTTATAGTTTCGCCTGGAGCGACGTCGGTTTTATTGAGGAATATTGAATCTTGTAAGCCGCGGTCAAAAGCTTGAAGCTCAAGAGGCTTTTTAACTTTTTTACTGAAGCCGCCAAACTGAGCCGAAACAGAGATGGTTAAAGCGCTTATTATTAGGAGAAGAAGCTTTTTCACACAGGTACCAAATTTTAAGTTTTTACAAAATCTTTGGCTAATATATTCTCATTGTGTCAGATTATGTGTCAATCGTGTGAAAAAAACTAAAGAAATCATTTTGGCTACCACCAGAAGTATCCTCTGCCAGTATTGTAGCGCTGTTGAAACTTTCCCCAGTGTTTTAACGTCGCGTGACCGTCGACAAATGAACTGTTTTGGTCGAGTTTATAGTTACCTATGTGAGTCGTTCTGACTCCGTAGCCATTTGCCTCGGTGAAGACACCATTGTTTTTGAAGACAACATCACTGACAAGCTCCATGTCTGCAGGATTGTCAACCTTGCTCAGTTTATTAACCCACTCTTGTCCGCCTTCAATATTTGCATTGGATATGACGCCACCACTTCTCTTAAAGGTATAAGTATAGTCAGTAACGCGTTTCTGGACGGAGTGGTTCCAAGCACCATCAGTATCATAATTCTCTTTAACCGGGCAGTAGTAGATTCCTTTTGGAAGTTGAAGAGCATCTGTCTGAGTGATACTCAGATCAAAAGGGAATGACGTTGAATTGTTGCCGATATTTTTGAGGATAGTGCCATTGTTTTGCAAGCCATTTGAGAGCATGGTTTTACTAATCTGGCTGGTATTAGATAGACAGACAGCTTTCTTAGCTCTGACTTTAGCGTTGATTAAAGAGGGCAACAGTATACTGAAAAGTATGCCAATTATAGCAATGACAATTAACAGTTCTATAAGTGTAAACTTCTTAATTTGCAGCATCGAGTAACTCATCCATCAATTGATTAAAGTTTCCCCAGACAAAGTGATAATCACTACCTGAAAAAAGCATTTGTTTGATTTTGGGAGAATTTATGGCTTTCACTCCGCCATCACCTTTGGCGACGAGCCACCGGTTTCCAAGTTGACTATGAGAAATAAAGTTATTCATAAGTAAATCAGAAAATAAGATCGCCGAGCTTTCCATTTCTTGAAGAAGCTTATAGGTTTTTCTTTGTCCTTGAGGATTAAAATAGTAGGAGCTTCGAACCCGACCGTTAAAGTTGGCGGCCATATTTGGCAGTTCTTGCGCAGTAGGGTAGTCGCCGAGTAGTTCTTCATAGTACTTAAGAGTAAATATATCTCTTATACCTTCTTGAGGAGATGAGGCTGCAGCAGGACGGATGTGATGCTCACTTTCTGGAATGGCAGGGCAATAGAAAGTTTCATAAGCCGCGACATAACCTTCCGTATATAGGTAACCATGGTTGTTTTTTTCTGTGTAGTGCATGAAAAAGCTATCGATAGGATCATTGCCTTTATAAGCTTCAGACCTATTCACCGGCATAAGGCGGCCACTGTTGTCGGCACAATACTGAATGGTCGCTTTCGCTAGTTGGCTTTGATTGCTCATGCAAACTGCTTGAAGGGATATGTGCCTAGATTTTTGCAGCGAGGGTAAAAGTAAACTCATGAGTATGCCAAGCATGGCGACTACAACTAGTAATTCTATAAGGGTAAATTTTTTCAAAATCTCACAATCAACATTTATGTTCAACACACTTCCTTAAGTCTCACACTAATTGTTTTGGACACCCTAAGGCAAAGAAAAGCCTAATATTTTTGCTTTCACCTCTTTACTCAGCATAAATTGATTTAGGAGAAAAAATTTCGGATAATTGAATAAATGACTGTCCAAAACATTTAGCCTTGGCACTTAGGGAGTATGGAAAACTTAAAATTTGAAACGAATGACGATCGCAGCGAGCTTTTTATAAAGCTGCTAGCGCAGGATGAAAGAGCACTGACTCGCTATGTCATGGCTTTAGTGCCTGCTGTTGCGGATGCTGAAGATATACTACAGGAAAGTAAGCTTGTTATGTGGCGCCAATTTGGTGATTTTACAGAAGGTACAAGTTTTACGGCTTGGGCTCGTAAAATTATCTTTTATAGAATTTTATCTTTTAGAAAGGTTAAAGCGAAAGAAGCCGACCGTTATGTCTTTAGTGATGCTTTTTATGATGTGCTAGATGAAGACTACACAACAAACGAGAAGTCACGAGAAAAGCAGTTCGCTACCTTACAAACATGTATCAACAAACTTCAAGAACCTCACAAACAAATGGTGATGTTGCGTTACCACCAAGGTAAGAGCATTGAGGGACTCGCTGACTCAATAGGTCGAACAGTTGCAGCTTGTTATAAAACACTAAGCCGAATTCGCATGAACTTAAAACGCTGTGTTCAAAAGGCGGGAGTTTAAGATGACAGAGAAACAAGAAGAACAACTTTATTTATGGATAGAACAGCAAAGAGACGACCTTCTTTCAAAAGAAGATTCAGAAAAGCTTGAACGTCTTATTTTAGAAGATGAAGAAGCACGCAAAGTCTATTTGGATGTAACGACGGCAAATGCCATGCTGTTTGAACAAGGCTTAGAACTAGAGAGTCCAGCAGCTACTACTCCTAAAACTTTAACATACTATAAGTTCGCTTTACTAGCGGCAGCCGCGATGCTGGCTTTTATGTTTATTCGTACAGAACCAAAGCAAACGTTCCCAGAAGCTATTGCCGTTCTGACCAAAACTGAAGATTGCGTTTGGAAGGACAGTTCGTTACCGACGAATTCTGGTTCGCCGCTTACAGCTGGTAACCTAAATCTAGTTCAAGGTTTAGCGACGGTTAAGTTTAACTCTGGCGCAGAGTTGATCATTGAAGCTCCTGCAGAAGTTGAGTTTATCGATTCTATGAATTGTCTAGTTAAACACGGTACAGTTATGGCAGATGTTCCGGAGTCAGCGCATGGTTTTACGATTGATACCCCTAAAGCTAAGGCAATCGATCACGGTACAAAGTTTGTCGTTAGCTACAATAAAAAGTCAGAAAAGTCTTTAGTCGAAGTTCTCGAAGGAGAAGTTGAAGTCAAGGCAAATGCAGAAGACGAAAGTGAAAGATTCTTCGAAGGCAATACGGCGATTATCGAACAAGACAAGATGCGAAAAATCGATTCAGTAGGTGAAGCTGATAAGTTCAGTGAAGCTCGTAAAAGTGAGCCAGAAACTATTAAGATAACAACTGCTGATGGTCTCGGAAGCGACCAAGCAATTGATTACAGTAAAACTACTCATAACAAACACGTTCATTTCTTGACTGTTAAAAATACTAATAGTGACCTGCGCCGTAAGTTTTACATAAAGTTTGATGTGGCGTCACTGGAAACCTTTAACATCAAAAGCGTAAAGCTAAGAGTTCGTGCAGTTCCGTCAGACTATGGCAAAGCATTACTCTTACCGCCAGTTGCAAAGTTTTCAGTTTACGGGCTTACGGACGAATCTGGTGATGGCTGGGATGAAAATAGTATCACTTGGAAAAACGCTCCTGCCAATACGAACAAAGGAAATGAGCTTCAGAAGTCAAAGGTTAAGTTGATTGGCGAGTTTTCATTTAGCCGTAGCGTTCAGGATCGCCTCATCACTTTAGAATCAGCTGATTTACTTGAGTTTATCACTGCTGACACAAACGGCTTAGTTACTTTTATCATTGTAAGAGAATCTGAGGAATATCATCGAGATGGTTATGTTCATGCTTTTGCGAGTAAAGAACATCCAGTGAATTCCCCTCCAACTTTAGAATTTGAAATCAATAAATAATCAAAAGGTGTGTAATGGTTAATTTTTTGAAAATAGGTCTTTCTGTTTGCTTGAGCATGACGCTACTAAGTTCGCTTACTGCTGCAGAACAGATGAAGATAACAGACGATGACAGGCAATACTGGGCTTACCGTCCACTTATGAAGCCTAAAGCCCCGACTGTAGCAGGGGATAACTGGTCCTCTCACTCGATAGATAAGTTTATATTTAGAAAACTAAAAGAGAACGGTCTTACTCCAGCCAGTCAGGCAGGTAAACGTCAGCTTATTCGCCGCGCTTATATGGATCTTGTTGGTTACCCTCCAGCACCAGATGAGGTCGATGCATTTGTCAGTAGCAAGGATCCTAAAGCCTATGAAAAAATTATTGATAGTCTTTTAGCCAGCCCGCGTTATGGCGAGCGTTGGGGACGTCATTGGCTAGACTTGGTTCGTTATGCTGAGTCAGATGGTTATAGAGGTGACGATTATCGGCCAAGTGCTTACAAGTATCGCGACTATGTGATTCGTTCTTTTAACGCAGATAAGCCATATACACAGTTTGTGATGGAACAGCTTGCCGGAGATGAAGTTGCTCCAAATGATCCTGATTCACTCATCGCTACAGGTTTTATGAGATTACCCATTTATGAGTGGAACCAGCGCGATGCTATGACTCATTGGGAAACGATTCTACAAGACATGACCGATGTAACTGCAGATGTATTCCTTGGTTCTGGTCTACAGTGCGCCAAGTGTCATGATCACAAGTTCGACCCGATTTTACAGAAAGACTATTATGCCCTAAGAGCCTTTTTTACTCCTGTTATTTGGCGAGACGATGTGCCAATAGCTTCAGAGGGTGCCATCAAAGAAAGAAATGACTTTGAGGCAAAGTCGAAAGCTATCTATGATCAAATAGCCAAGCTTGAAGCTCCTTTGAGAAAAAAGGCTTATCATATAGCGATTAAAAGATTTCCAGATGACGTCCAAGACATCATGAAAAAGCCAGAAGAAAAGCGCGATGCCTACGAAAAGCAAATCGCCTACCTTGTTATGAGACAGGCTTACCATGAGTGGAGCCGGTATAAAGGCAAAAGTAAAATTAAAGAACAAAAAAATGCACTTATTGCTAAGCTTCCTAAAAAGAGACCTAGGACTTTACCTAAAGGCATGACGGTTTCAGATGCGAGTTCTATTGCTCCTTCGAATAAAATTCCGGGATCAAAAGAAGAAATACTTCCAGGTTTCATGACTGTTCTCTATCCAGAGGGTGCAGATGTAAACGCGAAGATAGTTAAGCCGAAACTGGCGCCAAACTCAACAGGTAGAAGAACTGCTTTGGCAAAGTGGATTACCAATCCATCAAATCCACTAACGACTCGAGTTATAGTCAATCGCCTATGGCAGTATCACTTTGGTCGCGGCATCGTCGCTAATCCAAATGACTTTGGTAAACTAGGCGAAAAACCTACTCACCCTGAGTTACTTGATTGGTTAGTTCAAGAATTTATGAAAAATGATTGGCGCTTTAAACCAATGCACAAAATGATCATGTTGAGTAAGTCTTACCAGATGTCAACTAAGCATGATGACATGGTTGCATACATGCTTAAAGATCCGAATAATCACTTTCATTGGAGACGTTCAGACCGCCGTCTAGAAGCAGAAGCATTGAGAGACTCTATGTTGGCTGTAAGTGGTGAATTGAAGCACCGTTCAAAAGGTGGTGTCGGAGTAACGGGAAATACACCTAACCGCTCTGTTTATGTTAAGGTTATCAGAAATACCAAGGATGAGTTTTTAAATGCCTTTGATTGGGCGGATGCTTTCGCGAGTAATGCGGTAAGAAATGTGACGACAACTCCAGTTCAGTCTTTGTTGATGATGAATGGCCCATGGGTTATGAAACGCTCAAATACTTTGGCGACGAAGCTTCTTACAAAACATAAGAAAAATAACCTTATGATCGTTGAGGATCTTTACCGCCGCGCTTATGGAAGAGTTCCTGCAAAAGGTGAAATGAATTTAGCTTTAGATTTCCTTCAAAGCCAAAAACAAGCACATGGCAATAGAGATAAAGACCTAAAAGATAAAAGCGGTATACATACAGCTCGTATGAAAAATGGCTTAAATGCGATCACGAGTAAAGGTCGCAGAGACTTCTTTAGACTCTTAACTAAAGATGTTGAACTTCTCACTAGCGGCGATTTCACGATCGAAGCGAAAGTTCAGGTAAACTCTTACCATACAAAGCCAAACTCTTTAACTGTTATAACTTCGCAAAGAAGTAACGGCGAAGGCCTTTCTTGGGCTCTTGGTTTAACAAGTACTAAGAGTAAACATAAGCCGGGAACACTTGTTCTGAAGCTGTGGAATGGAAAATCAAAAGACGTCATTGTTTCAGATCTTCAGCTCGACCTCAATAAGCCTTACTATATCGGTATCATCGCAGATACGAGTAAATCAAATACAAAGGTGAAGTTCTTTGTTAAGGATTATACTTCGAAGAAGAGTCCTATGAACAATTATCAAGCAGTGACAAAAACAGTTCTTAAGTCATCTAAATCAGCCGCAGGTAGCATCCTTATGTTTACCGATAAAGACACGGCGAGTTGGGATGGTATGATCGGTGAATTGAAGATGACTCGTAAGGCTCTTGAAACTAAAGATCTTATGTTTGACACTATCTCGCCTAAAAATTCTTCAACACTGGCTCACTGGCACTTTGCTACAGATGACGAGCTGTTGAAAGACGCATCTAAAAACGGTTATCACTTAGAGCTTCTCAGAGAAGAAAAAGTGTCAGCTTCCGCCGCACATAAAAAAGCTATTGCAGATTTATGTCAAGTTATTTTCAATTCCAGTGAATTCTTATACGTGAGGTAACAATGGATATGCTATCTAGAAGAAATTTTTTAACTAAAGCCGGTATGGGTTTTGGTGCACTTCCTTTAGTCGGAATGATGGGGAATGACTTACTCGCTGGTAATAAAGACAAGATCATTAATCCACTAGCGCCGAAAAAGACTAGTCACCCAGCAAAAGCCAAGAGTGTTATCTTTCTTTTCATGGAAGGTGGTCCAAGTCATATAGATACTTTTGACCCAAAACCGATTCTGAATAAACTTGCAGGTAAACCGGTTCCAGACAGTGTGCGTATGAACGTTATAACTGCTATGGGAGAGTCAAAGTCACCGATACTTCCGTCTAAGAGAAAGTTTAAGCAGTACGGTAAAAGTGGACTATGGATGTCCGACTGGATGCCGAACTTGCACCAACATGCAGATGACCTCTGTGTTATTCGCAGTATGCACACGAACGGTATAAACCATGCCGGTGGTGTATGTCAGATGAATACCGGAACGCCAATTGCCGGTAGACCTTCACTAGGAGCTTGGGTTTCATATGGTCTTGGTTCTGTGAATGAAAACTTACCTTCATTTCTGGTGATGAAAGACAATAAAGGTCGAGTTGTAAACGGTCCAAGAAACTGGGGCCCTGGTTTTATGCCAGCTGTCTACCAAGGTGTGACTATTAATAACAGTGCAACGCCTA